>JALUWE010000251.1 GCA_027019845.1 Anaerolineales bacterium
AAAAGGGGGTGCGGCTGGTGGGGCCAAACTGCCCCGGTATCATCACGCCGGGCGAGGCCAAAGTGGGCATCATCCCCGGCGACATCGCTATTCCCGGCAACGTCGGCGTGGTCTCCCGCTCGGGAACGCTGACCTACGAGGTGTTGTACGCCCTCAAACAGGCCGGCATGGGGGCCAGCACCTGCGTGGGTATCGGGGGCGACCCGGTGCGGGGAACGGATTTCATCGACGTTTTGCAAATGTTCGAAGAGGACGCGCAAACCGATCAGGTGGTGCTGATCGGCGAGATCGGCGGCACAGACGAGGAAAAGGCCGCCGAGTTCATCCAAAAACACATGTCCAAGCCTGTGGCGGCCTTCATCGCCGGGCAGACCGCGCCGCCGGGCAAGCGGATGGGGCACGCAGGCGCAATCGTCGAGGGCGGCTCCGGCACCGCTGCCGACAAAATCAGAGCGTTGGAAGCCGCCAACGTGCGCGTTGCCAAACACCCCGAAGAAATCCCGGACTTGTTGAAGGCCTGACTCCCAAACAAAAAAGCGGGTGCTCCTCAGCACCCGCTTTACTTTTTCCGTAGCTAACCTGAGCTTCGGATAAAAGCCCCCCTTCGGAATTGTCATTGCGAAGCCCGCAAGGGCTGCTTGCCCTGAGCCGTGCCGAAGGGAAGTAATCTCCTGCATGTCCAGGCCGGAGACGGCTTCCCTTCAACGTTGTTTATGCAGGCAGGTACGGTGTGCCCTCGCCATGACACTTTCCATGTATGTGCATCACTCTACCGTGGTGCGTGAAACGCTGACGCGGATCTCTACAAAGCCGCCTCCGGCGTTGTACGTCATGCTGACGGTCAGGCTGTCCTCCGCTTCATTGATGCGTGCCATCGAGGCCAATGAGCCGACAATGGAATCCCGCGAAGTGGTTTCCTGCCAACCGGCTTCCAACAAGGCTTCCTGATAGTAGGCCAGCGCGGTTTCGATGTCGGTATCCACCCGGTAGGTCATATCGAATCCGTTGCGGGTGCTCGATACCCGAATCTCGTAGGCATTCTCCATGACAGGAACATCCTCCGGGATTTCGTTCTCCGGGGGCGCGGGCGCTTCCTCTTGGCCGCCCCCCTCTCCCGAGGGCGATTCAGGCTGGGCGTCTCCGGCGGATGCGGGGGCCGAATCGGGCCCGGATTCCGGCGCGGATGTGGCCCCGCCTCCACAGGCGGCCAGCAACAACGCGGCCAGCACACTCAATACGGCAACATAAAACAACGTCTTCTTCATCTTCTTCGCTCCTGGAGTGGTTTCTTTGGTTGAACTATAAACACAATCCGCCAAACTGTCAACGGCGCGATACAAAAAAGAGGCACGCCGTGCTCGTGCCTCTCCAATGACTTCACGCTGTCGGGGAAATCGGCTAGAGGTTCTTTTCAATATACGCCACTGCCTCACCCACTGTGGTGATGTTCTGCGCATCCTCATCGGAAATTTCAGCCCCAAACTTGTCCTCAAACGCCATAATCAGCTCAACCAGGTCCAGCGAGTCTGCTTCCAAATCCTCACGAAATCGAGCGGTGGGCGTAACCTGCGCCTCATCGACGCCGAGCAAATCTACAATGATGTCCCGTACCGAATTAAAGGTGTCTTCAGCCATAAGTGGTCCTCCGAAAAGTTGGTTTCCAGCCAAATGCGCCGCCAATTGTAACGCCCTTCACACAGATGTCAAGCGTTCGTTGACAGCTTAATTCTCGACTGGTAAGATCATTCACGATTCAGGAACACTTGGACATGCAAAAAGTTACGCCTGTCAGTAAAAGAAAAGCAGACCACATTCGGATCAACCTGGAAGAAGATGTGCGTTCCGGCCTGAGCACAGGTCTGGAACGCTATCGTTTTGTCCATCGTGCCTTACCCGAGCTCGACCTTGCTGAGGTGGATTTGAGGCTGACGCTCTTCGGGCGACAACTGCAGGCCCCCCTTTTGATTTCTTCCATGACCGGGGGCACGCTTGAGGCGCAAAATATCAACCGCATTTTGGCCGCCGCGGCTCAGGAAACCGGCATTGCGATGGGGCTGGGTTCCCAACGGGCTGCGGTGGAGCAGCCTGAACTGGCTGGCACGTTTCAGGTGCGCGACATTGCCCCGGACATTTTGTTGTTTGCCAATCTGGGCGCGGTGCAACTCAATTACGGTTACGGCATCGACGAATGCCGCCGCGCGGTCGAAATGATCGAGGCCGACGCGTTGATTTTGCACTTCAACGCGCTCCAGGAAGCGGTACAACCGGAGGGGGACACGCGTTTTGCCGGGCTTTTGAACAAAGTCGAACAGGTGTGCCGCGCGCTGCCGGTACCGGTGATCGCCAAGGAGGTGGGGTGGGGCTTCTCCGAAGAGGATGCCCGGCGGCTGGCACAGGCGGGCGTCGCGGCCATCGACGTGGCCGGCGCGGGGGGAACTTCCTGGTCCCAGGTGGAAATGCACCGCGCCAAAGACGAGAGCCAGGCACGCTTGGCCGCCGCCTTCATCGATTGGGGCATCCCCACCGCGGAGGCCATCCGCAACGTGCGCCGTGCCGCGCCCGGTCTGGTGGTGTTCGCCTCCGGCGGCTTGCGAAACGGTCTCGACGTTGCCAAATGTATCGCGCTGGGGGCCTCGCTGGGCGGGTTGGCCAGCCCCTTCCTGAAGGCCGCGGCACGCTCACCGCAGGCTGTGCTTCAAACCATTCAGGAAATCAAACGCGAAATCCAGGTCTGTATGTTCGCGGCTGGCGCGGGAGACATCGCCCACTTGCAAAACACCCGCCTGGTGGAGAGATAAGCCGCCCCCTCCCCTTCCCCCTCCATGACTTCCCTCGCCTCCCTCACCTCCAGCCTGCTGCCCGCCATCGAATCCGAAATGCGGCGGGTTATAGCGCGCGCAAAAACGCGGCAAACCGCGGAAATGTACCACATGATGGCCTATCATCTGGGCTGGGAGGGTCAGGGCGCGGGGCCAAGAGCGCGGGGCAAACGCATCCGTCCCCTGCTTTTGCTGCTCACCACCCAGGCGGCCGGCGGCAACTGGCAGCAGGCCCTACCGGCAGCCGCTTCCGTCGAGCTGCTGCACAACTTTTCTCTCATCCACGACGACATCCAGGACAACAGCCCCCTGCGACGGGGCCGCCCCACGGTGTGGAAAAAATGGGGCACCGCGCAGGCCATCAACGCCGGAGACGCCATGTACACCCTGGCCTACGCCGCCATGCTGGACCTGCAACGCACCTGCTCCCCCCAGACCACCTTACAGGCAGCCGGCATCCTCCATCGCACCTGCACCCAACTCACCCAGGGGCAGCACCTGGATATGGCGTATGAGACCCGGCCTACCATTACGGAACAGGAATACTGGGCCATGATCGAGGGGAAAACCGCCTCTTTGTTGGCTGCCTGCACCGAGCTGGGCGCGCTGATCGCCGGCGCCAACCCCTTCCGGCGGGCGGCCTTCAGCGAGTTTGGACGCAACCTGGGGTTGGCTTTCCAGGTGTTGGACGATCTGCTCGGCATCTGGGGCGATTCGGCCCTGACCGGCAAATCCGCGGAAAGCGACCTGGTGGCAGGCAAGAAATCGATCCCCATCCTGTTCGGCCTCCAGCAAAACCGCGCTTTTGCCCGCAGGTGGAGGCAAGGCCCCATCCCGGCCGGGGAGGTACAGTCTTTGGCGGCACGTCTCGAAGAGGAAGGCGCCCGGGAATATACCCGCCAAAAAGCCGATGCCCTGACCGCGCAAGCACTGCAATCGCTGGCCGCGGCGAACCCCCAGGGGGAGGCGGGACAGGCACTGGTGGAGCTGGCGAACATGCTCTTGAAAAGGCAGGTGTAACTGTGCAGCCAGCAAGTTGGCCTAAACAAAACGCATAAACACCCGGTTGCCGAACATCTTGCCCCGCGCTGTCAGGCGCAACCGGCCTTGCGACCATTCCACCAGCCCCTGTGTGCGCAATTCGTGGATTTCCTGGGGAAACGCGGCCTCGATGGACACCCCGAATCGCTGGCGAAACGCCCGATCCGGCACCCCCTCCTGCACCAGCCGCAGCCCCATCATCATGGTTTCGGCCATTTCGGTGGCGCGGTCGATGGGCGTGAGATGGACGGTCGCGGGGGTGCGCGGGAAAGGGCGCGCGGCCCCATTCCGGCAGCGGTTGATATAGGCCTGGGGGCCGCGTACGTTCACGGTGCGGCAGCCGGCCGCAAAGCCGTGCGCGCCCGCTCCCAGCCCCAGGTAGGGCAGGTTATGCCAGTATTGCAGGTTGTGCTGGCAAGCCAGCAGGCGGCCATCCGCACTTCGCCGCGCCCAGTTCGATATTTCGTACTGCTCGAACCCGGCCTTCTCCAGCCGCGCCATCGCCCATTCGTACATCTCCGCGGCCAGGTCGCTGTCAGCCGCGGGGAGCAGGCCGCGTTGCACCCAACTGTTCATCGGTGTGCCGTGCTCCAGAGTCAGATGGTAGAGCGAAAGGTGGTCGGGACGCAGATCGAGGGCAAGCTCGAGGGTGCGTTGCCAACTTGCCAGGGATTGGTAGGGCAGGCCAAAGATCAAATCCAGATTCAGATTCCCGAACCCGGCCTGCCGCGCCCATTTCACCGCCTGTACCACGTCGAAGAAATCGTGCCCGCGCTCCAGGATGCGCAAATCCTCCGGGCTGGCCGACTGCATCCCGAGCGAGAGCCGGTTGACGCCCAACGAACGCAGCCCGCGCAGGTATTCCCGCGAGAGCGTGCCGGGGTTGGCCTCCAGGGTGATCTCCGCGCCGGAGGTGAGGGGAAACCCGTCGCGCACCGCGGAGAGCAAACGGGACACTTCGGAGAGCGGCAGCAAAGAGGGGGTGCCGCCGCCTAAAAACAGTGTGTGTACCCTGGCGTTGGGCGGCAGGCCCGCGGCCGCGCAGCCAAGCTCCGCGATCAGGGCCGTGACGTAATCCGCGATCAGGTTTTCCATGCCCGCGTAGGTGTTGAAATCACAATACGCGCAGCGATGACGGCAAAACGGAATGTGCAGGTACAGGCTGAGAACATCCATGTGAAAAAATGGGCAAAAAAGCGTGTTTCGGCGAGTATATCACGCTATGTACGCTTGCTGTAATAGTGGTATAATCGCCGCGCCGGGTGCTCCCCGGTTTTTGTTTGTACAATAAGGAATGATTCACTCGATATTCGTATGACTGACACATCTACAACTGAAGTTTGTCCAACTTGCGGCACCCGCATCAGCGAAGGGGCCTCCAAATGCCTGGTGTGCGGCACAGATTTGCGCAAGAATGGGGGCACTCAGCCGAATGAGGCCAGCGTGGTGCAAAGCAGCCGAATGCCGACGGTAACGTTGAACCTGCCGGTTGCGCTGGGTTTGCTGGCCCTTTTTCTGGGAATCGGGGCCGGCAGCGTGTTTTTCCTGGTGCGCCAGGAGCCGACCATCGCCGTACCCCCCACCGAAACGCCCACCCCCACCGTGACCACAACACCCACCCTGACGGCCACCCCGGAAACACCTACCCCCACCAACACCCCCGAACCCAGCCCCACACCGTTGAGTTACATTGTGCAGGATGGGGATTTGTGTACCTCGATTGCTTTTGCCTTCGACGTTTCCGTGCAAAGTATCATTTTGTTGAACAATCTGGATGCGAATTGCACGCTCTTCGTGGGGCAAAGTTTGCTCATTCCCCAACCCACCCCCACGCCGACGCCGTTCCCCACCGCGACGCTGAACCCCACAGAGGCTTTCGCGGCCGAATGCGACCAGGTCAGTTACGAGGTGCAAGAGGGGGACACGCTCAGCACCATCTCGGCCAACTATCAGGTACCCATCGAGGCCATCAAAAGCTGGAATGGGCTGGTGGGGGATTCGGTCTTTTCCGGGCAGCAGTTGCTCATCCCCTTGTGCGAACGCGAATTGGTGGGCGGGCCGACCCCCACGCCTACCCCTGCGCCGCCCTACCCCGCGCCCAACCTGCTGCTGCCGGTGGACGGCGCGCAGTTCACCCTGGCGGACGACGTGATCACCCTGCAATGGGCCTCCGTAGGCGTGTTACGCGAAAACGAGGTCTACATGGTGATTATCGAAGACATCACCGCCGGTGAAGGAGAGCGGATCGTAGACTACGTGGTCGATACCAAGTACATCGTTCCCGAAGAGCTGCGCCCCACTTCCGGCCAGCCGCACCTGTTCCGTTGGTGGGTGGGAACCGCCCGCCAGTCCGGGACGGACGAAGACGGCCTGCCGGTCTATGAGGAAGCTGGCGCACTGAGCGCGCCGCGCGGTTTCATTTGGACGGGTGCGGCGGGGACTCCCGCGCCATAGCGTTCACGGGAAATTTGTGCCGGCCGCGCCGGCGCGGTTCTTCAGAGCAACCGGTCGAGTTCGTCGTCGGTTACATCCAACTCGAGCATTTCCCCGGTAACCACGAAAATGGTGCGTTCGCAGATGTTGGTCACCCGGTCGGCCATACGTTCCAGGTTGTGGGCCGCCCAGAGCAGGTTGTTGGCGCGGTCGATGGTGGCAGGGTCGGAAATCATGAACGTGAGCAGCTCGCGCTGCACCTGATTGTACAGGTCATCGATCATATCATCCTCGCGGGGGATGGCGCGCGCTACCTCCGCGTCCTCTTTGACAAAGGCATCCAGGGCACGGTGTAACATGCTGACAGTCAGTTCGGCCATGCGGGGGATGTCGATCAGGGGTTTGAGCAGCGGTTCGTTAGCGATGTTGATGGTAATGCGGGCGATGCCTTTGGCGTAATCTCCCATGCGCTCCAGTTCGGTGATCACTTCCAAAATAGCGGCCAGGATGCGCAAATCGTGCGCCATCGGTTGTTGGGTGGCGATGGTGATCAGGCAGGCGTTTTCGATGTCGAAACGTTTCTGGTTGATCCGCTCGTCGTCACGATACAGCTGGCGCGCGGCCTGAATGTCTCTGTGTTTCAGGGTGTTTACCGCATCCAGCGTGGCCTGCTCGACCATGCTGCCCAGAATGAGCACGTTATCACGCAGTTCTCGAATGCGGCGGTCCAGGATTTCTCGGGACATGGGGTTGCCTTTCGGGGGGGGAACAGAAGAAGCGGTGCTGTAAGTATACTGAAAAACACGATTTTGGAAAGCAAGGGCGGAGAACCGGCGGCATCCAGGGACAGATTACCCCCAGGGGGGAGACATCCATCCTAAAAGCGCAGACGGATTGGGGCGCGGCGGTCGAATTGTAGGGGCAGGCGGTATACGTTGTCGTGGAGGGGCAGGATTGCGCCCAGGCGGGCGTTTCCGGCCTCAACGCTGCGCGGCGCAACCGGCAGGTACAAGTCGACGTGTCCCTGTGCGAGGCCCGGGCGGGTGAGGGTGAACGCCAATTCTTCGTCCGCGGGCCGCCACTGGGCAACTTCCAGACCCTGGGAGATGTGCAGGTTGCCGCCCAGGTATTGGGGCACGGGGCGAACCGGGCGCAAGGCGAGCACGACGCTGCCGTGGGGGGGCACGTCACGAAACGGGCGTTCCCCGCCGGGGGGCAGCCGGAGGGTCTCCCCGCGCCAGAAGGTTCGGACGTGGTAGGCCTGTTGGGTGTCGAGAGAAAAATCGGCGGCGCGCAACAGGAGGTCTTGGGGGTGGTCTTCCCAATTGAAGAGGGCGAGCAGATGCCAGTGCCCGGCAGGGCCTTGCAGGTCGATTCGCAGGCGCGTGGGGATGGGGTTGTCGAGCCAATCCAGCAGGTGGGGGGACTGGCCGATGAGCGGCAGCAGGGCCTGGGCGATTTGCAGGCGTTCCGGCGGCAGGCGGTCGAGGTCGTCAGAGAGGAGCAACGAGCCGCCGGTAAAGGCGATCACAGTGGCGAGGGTTTGTACTTCAGCCAGGGTGAGTTCGGTTTCGGGCCGCAGGAGCAGGCAGTCGGGGTCGTTGGTCCACCAACGGCGGTGGAGCGGGGCACGGGTGAGGGCGTTTTGGGCGGCGTTACGGGCTGCGGGCAGGGATGTTTCGGAGGCGAAGAAGAGGTGGGTGTTGAAATGTCTGGGCAGCCAGTGGGGGGCTACGTCGGGGCTGATACGCATGAAGTCAAACAGGCCGAGAGCGGACCCGAGGGGGCAGCCGCAGGCGAGCAGCGCGGTCTGCTCTCCGGCGGCGCGGCGGATAGCCTGCAATGCCCCGCGCAGGGTTTGGGCGCGGGTGCGGGTGGGGTCGCGGCGGCGCCCGGGCAGGGCCGCGGCATAGAGGAAATCCAGCTTGAGGTAGGAAAAGCCCCATTCGTGGACGGCTGTATGAATGACCTGGCGCACGTAGTCGAGGGCCGCGGGGTGGGTGAGGTCCAACGCGCGGGTGAAGGTGTTCCAGACGAAACCGGCGTTGACGGGCAGTCCCCAACGGTTTCGCAATACCCAGTCGGGGTGGTCGGCGGCCAGCCGCGCGCGGGGGTGGAGGATGAAGGGGGCCAGCCACAGGCCGGGGGTGAAGTCCGCGGCGCGGATCTCCGCGGCCAGGGGAGCGGGGCCGTGGGGGAAGGTCTGTTTGAAGGTCAGCCAGTCACCGATCTGGGTCTGGTAGCCGTCGTCGATCTGGATCAGTTGGAGGGGCAGTTGGTGGCGCAGCCGGCGGGCGGCCTCCAGGTTGTGGCGGATGACGCCGGCAGAGATGTTTTGAAAGTAGTGATACCAGGAACACCAGCCGGTGGGGGTGGGGTGGCGATGGGCGGGGAGGTGGTGTTCGCGGGCCGCGGCGTCGAGGTAGGGTGCCATGGGGTGGGGTGTGTCGAGGTGGAGAAAGTGCAGACAGGCCCAATCGGTTTCGATCCGTGTGCCGGGGTCAAGGCGGGCGTGGTCGCCGTTGGCCCACATACGCAGGGCGGTGGTGAAGGGGAGGAGCAGGGCCTCGATGCTGCCGAAATGTTGTTTTTGGGAGAGAAAACCCAGCAAGAGGCCGGTACGGTGGGTTCGGTCTCCGATCACGGCAAACATGTCGCTGGCGAAATGGCCGCGTCTCCGCGGCCGGGGAGTGCCCGGGTTGAGCCACATGGGCGCGGTGAGCGGCCCCAAACGGGTGCGGGGCGGCCTGTCCAGGGCGCGGCAGGTGCGGCTCAGGCTCCACGATCCCCATCCCTGCGAGAAAAAGGCCAGTTCGGCGTTCCTGGCGGGGTACAGGCGGAAGCTCCCCAGGGGAGTGCGGGGGGACGCGCCGCGCGTGGTGGGAAGCTCGCTCAGACGGGCAAAGCCGACGCGCAGCATTTCGAGGCGCTCGATGTGGACAGGCCGGTTTCCGCCATTCTGGATGCCAATTTTCCACAGCAACAGGGGGTGTTGCTGCGCGACCGCGAAGGTGATGACGAAGCGCAGGCCGTTGCGATCCGGGCCGATGTGCAGAACGCGCTGCTGGAGGCTGCCGTGCGGGGAGGTGGTCTGTTGGGGGTCGCTCACCGAGAGGGGGTGCCAGCGCGCCAGGGCTTGAACCCGCTGGCGGCCGCGCGAGTACACCACGCTGAGGCGCGAGTCGAATATGGCCGGGCCGATCACGCCCCGGGATTCCACGCTCCAGGTGGATGTGGAAGGATTCAGGCGCAATTGCAGGTACGGGTTGTCGAGGGTGAGAGACATGGGGGGTTCGTTGGCTGGGGGCTTGGGGTTGACAGTTTTCCCCGCATGTAACATTATGGGGCGCAGGCGCATCTAACGTTTAGGGAAGATGTCCCCATCCCCATCTCTACTATCTCTCTGGAGGCAAATTACATGGACGCGAGCGTAACCTGGCACGGCAGAATGACTTTTACGGGAACCGCCAACACGGGGTTCGAGGTTCCGCTGGGCGCGCACCCGGATGTAGGCGGCGACAATGATGGCTTTCGCCCCCTGGAACTGATGGGTGTCAGCCTGGCGGGGTGTACGGCGATGGATGTGATCTCCATTCTGCGCAAAAAACGGCAGGATGTGACGGCGTTCGAGGTCAGGGTACACGCGGATCAGGCGGAGGAGCACCCACACGTGTTCACGCATGTGAAGATCACGTATATTGTGACGGGAAAGAACGTCGATCCGAGGGCGGTAGAGCGTGCCATCGAGTTATCGGCGACCAAGTATTGCCCGGCCTCAGCCATGCTGGAAAAGGCTGTGAGCATCGAGCACGAGTATCGGATTGTGGAGGCGGGGGCGGTTGAGTCCTGAGTGCGAGTTTTCAGTACCTCACTCCCCCAATTGCGCAACCTGCCGTAAAAGGCCTAACACCAGCAACCCTAGTTTGATCCCCTCTCCCGCGGAAAGCTCTGGCTGGCGTCCTTCTCGCTCGGCACGCTGTACGAGCAGATAGGCGGCTCCCAAACCGGCAAGCACGCCGATGGCGGCCCCGATGAGCAGGGTTTTGGTTTTCCAATCTTGGCTGGTTTTCATTTCGTCACGCGTCATTCCTGTTCACTCCGTGTTCGATGGTGATGGGATGGCGTTTCCTGCGCGGCAGCAGAACACGCAGCCGTGCCTGTAGCTGGTGCAGGTTGATCACAACTGCGGCGCTTTTATCCGCCAGGGCGCCAACCCGTATCTGGATGGCTTTGAAGAGCTGCTGGGCGCGGAACAGGTACCCGGGCACAACCCCGATCAGGCGGGTGAGGCCATAGGTGATCGCGGCCAGGAGAGCCAGCGGGATGAGGGCGAATACCATGGTGGGGAGAATGAGCCAGATCAGGGAAATATCTGCCCAGTCGCGCACTTCGCCGCCCCGAGCGATGACGACCACCGGCAGCACACAGGCCGCCAAAATGGCTATCGCGCCTACAGTCAAGGGAACGGTGATCTGCCAGAATACTTCGCGGCGGTGTTTTTGTTGGGTGTCCGGGTTACGTGTGGGGATCAGGTGAGAGAACTCCAACGTTTCCATAGGCGTATTGTAGCACGATTTAGACGGGCAATGCCCCAATGGTCAATGCTTGACAGCCTGGGGGGTGCAATCTATACTTGCGCGTACGAACGGAGGTTTGCAACCGCAAGGCATGGCTGTAAAGCGAGAAGATACCATCTGGTGGGCGTACTGGTTAATGTGGGTGCTGGCGACAGCAGTAGGGTGGATCGTCGGCATGTCTTTATTGTGGATTATCAGTTTCGTGATCGACCCCTTCACCCAGGGTGCCTGGAGGGTGATCGGGTGGGGCGTCGCTGGAGCGGTGGTGGGGGCGGTATTTGGGATCAACCAGTGGTTTCTCTTCCGCTTGTTGGGGGAACGGCGGCTCGCGGCGTGGGCGCATTGGTGGGTGCTGGCGACGATTGTGGGGTGGGGGATCGGCATCGCGGTCATTGTGGGGTTGGGCGCCGGTGAGGAGTTAGGGTTTGCGGTCGCGGGCGCGGTGTTCGGTATTGGCAGCGGTATTCCCCAATGGTTTGTGCTCCGCCCACACCTGAAACACGCTGAGTGGTGGGGGTTGGTGAATACGGTGGCCTGGATGGCGGGGTTGGCGCCTCTGGCGTTAATCGATCTGGCGATAGGGTTTTCGCTCGTTGGGGTGATCAGCGGTTGTATTTCAGGAGGGGTGATGATCTGGCTGCTCCACCATCCGCTTTCGGAAAATGGGCATCCATCCAGTTGACAGGCTCAGGGCTGGGCGAAGAGATCGTTTTCCAGTTGAATGAGGTTGTTCGCCAACACGCCCAGGTCGGATTCCGCGGCCTGGGGGTCGCTGTCGATTTCATCGAGCACCAGGTCCAGTCGCTGCACCATTTTGTCCACGCGTTCTTTGTGCGCCGCGGGCACACTGTTTTCGATTTCGCCTAAGGTCTTC
>JALUWE010000252.1 GCA_027019845.1 Anaerolineales bacterium
CGGGTCGAGAGCGGACAGATACTGGTGCGCCTGCAGGGGGAGGAAAATCTGTTGGCCGCGGTGGCCGCGGCGGAGCTGGAGCTGACCGCGGCGAAGGTTGCGCTCAACGACATCTACGACCAGGACTACGCGCTGCTGGCCGCACAGGCCCGCCAGCGCATGGACGAGACCCAAAAAGCGCTGGATGATCTGCTCGACGCGGAATTGCAACAAGCCCTGGCCGCGCAGGCCCTGGCAGAGGCCGAAAAAGCGGTCGAGGACGCGCAGCGCGAACTCAACCGCGTGCGTTCCACCGCCAGCCAGGCCGACATCGACGCGGCCAAAGCCGCGGTCATCCTGGCCGAAGACGCGCTGAACAAAGCGCGCGAGGATTTCGAGCCGTATGCCAACAAACCCGAAGACAACCTGGTGCGCGCCAACTTGCAGGCCCGCCTCTCCGCCGCGCAGCAGGCCTACGACGACGCGGTCCGGCGTCTGAACGCGCTGCAAAGCACGGGCGACCCGCTGGACATCGCCATCGCCGAGGCCCGGCTGGCCACCGCGCAGGCACAACTCCACGAGGCGCAACGCGATTGGGAAGAAGCCCAGGAAGGCCCCGACCCCGACGAGGTCGCGTTGTTGGAGGCTCAGATCGCCAACGCGGAGCGAGACTGGCAGCGATACAAAGAAGGGCCTGACCCGGACGACGTGGCGTTGGCCGAAGCCCGCATCGCCAACGCGGAGGCACAGTTGGCCGCCGCGCAGGCCGCGCTGGAGGATTTGGAAATTCGCGCCCCCTTTGCCGGTACGGTGAGCGCGTTGTTCGTGAAAACTGGCGAGTGGATCGCGCCCGGCCAGCCCGTGCTGCAACTGGCCGATCTGGGCAACCTGATCGTGGAGACCACCGACCTGAGCGAGATCGACGTGGCTCAGATCGGGATCGGCGAAAGCGCGCAGATCACCTTCGACGCCCTGCCCGGGGTGGTGGTCGAGGGCGTGGTCACCAGCATCGCGCCCAAGGCTTCGGAGGGCGCGGGCGTCAATTACAAGGTGCGGTTGTCGTTGAGCGAAATTCCGCCAGGCCTGCGCTGGGAGATGACCGCGTTCGTGGACATCGAAATCGACGAGTGAACCCGATGACAAACGAGCGGCCAAACACCCCCTGGTTGATCGAAACCCGTGACCTGACCCGCATTTACGGGGACGGGGAAGAAATCCGCGCTCTGGACCACGTCAATCTGAAAATCGCGGCAGGTGAGCTGGTGGCTGTGATGGGGCCGAGCGGCAGCGGGAAGAGCACATTGCTCAACATGATCGGCGCGCTGGACAAACCCACCTCGGGACAAGTGCTGATCGAGGGCCGCGACCTGGCCGAAATCCGCAACAAGGACGAATTTCGCGCCAAGACCGTGGGTTTCATCTTCCAGATGCACAACCTGCTGCCCACACTGACCGCGCTGGAAAACGTGGAAGTGCCCATGATGGGCTACGTTGGCGCGCGCCAGCGGCGCGAACGCGCCCAGGAATTGCTCGAGCTGGTGGGGCTGGGGGACCGGATGAAGCACCTGCCCAACCAGCTCTCGGGGGGGCAGCGCCAGCGAGTAGCGGTGGCCCGCGCGTTGGCGAACAACCCCCCGCTGGTGCTGGCAGACGAACCCACCGGCAACCTGGACACGACCGCCGGGCAGGATTTGATGAAGCTGATCCGCGAACTGAACGAAAGCCAGGGCACCACCTTCGTGATCGTCACCCACGACCCGGCGGTGGCGCGGCGCACCCGGCGGGTGATCGTGATGGCGGACGGCAAGGTGGCGCGCGAGGACGTGATCGGCTCCCCCCTGGAGGAGGATCTCAAGATGTGGCGGCATTCCGGCCTGGGACGCCGAATCCTGGCGGAGGACCCGCACGCGCTGGATGGGTTTGGCCTTTCCCCCCAGCAGGTAGAGGCGTTGAAAATGCTGCTGTCGCTGGCCGATTAAGGCTCGAATGGGTTCTGAGTTGCGGTGGGGGTGGGCAAGGTGACAGAAGCGGAACGGCCCGCTTTATCCTACCAGTTCATAATCACTGGTGACTTTGACGGTAGGCTTGAGGGTATTCACCACGGAACAATATTTTTCTTCAGACAATCGAATTGCGCGTTCGAGTTTGGCGACGTTGACCTTCCCACTCACAACATAGTGCAAGTGGATGCTGGTAAAAACGTAGGGAGGGTTGGAATCCTGTTCACCCGTACACGATACCTCCAACCCTTCCAGTGGTTCGCGCTGTTTTGACAAAATCATGACCACATCATACGCAGAACAGGCCGCAGCAGACAACAGCAGAAGGTCCGAGGGCTTCAACGCGGCCCACTCCGGGTCTTTGTCAGGCCAACTTCCGGTAACCAGGGGATGGCCATACGAATCTACCCCGACCATCAATTGAGAATCGATCCATTTCAACGAAACTGTTCCCATGTAGTGTCTCCAACTAATCGACTTGTTTTATCCGTCATATTGGCGGATGAATTCCTCGGCTTTTTCGACCAGGTTGCGATTCCCGATGAACAACGGAACCCGCTGGTGAAGGGAAGAGGGTTCCAGGTCCAGAATCGGTCGCCTGCCGTCTGAAGCGTACCCTCCCGCATGTTTGGCGATGAAGGCCAGGGGCGCGGCTTCATACAGCAGCCGCAACTTTCCGTGAGGTTTGGAGGGGTCTTTTGTGTCTGCGGGATAATAAAACACCCCGCCCGACAACAAATTGCGATGAAAATCTGCCACCAGCGAGCCAATGTAGCGTAGCGACAATCCCTGCGAGTTGCCATCCCGGCCTTGCAAATAGCGCGTATAACGCTGCACTCCCTCACTCCAATACTTTTGGTAGCCCTGGTTGACGCTGTAATACTTGGGCGGCTCGGGAATGCGGATATGGGGATGAGAGAGGAAAAACTCACCCACTCCCGGGTCCAGCGTAAAACCATGCACGCCATGGCCGGTGGTATACACCAGCATGGTGCTGGAGCCGTAAATGAGATAACCAGCCGCTACCAGGTCACTCCCCTTCTGCAAACAATCTTCCAACGTCCCTGGCCCTTCTTTTGTCTTTCGGGCATAGATAGAAAAAATGGTGCCAATGCTGACGTTGTAATCAATGTTCGAGGAGCCATCCAAGGGGTCGAAAAGCAAAACATACTTCCCGATAGGATATTGTTTCGGAATATCCAGGATGCCCTCGTGCTCTTCTGAGGCCATCACGGCCAGACGGCCGGTGTGATCATTAAGACGAAATATGGTTTGATCGGCGAACACATCCAACTTTTTGACCGCCTCACCCTGAACGTTGAACCCGCCCGTTTCGCCCAGAATCTCCGCCAAACCGGCCCGTGTAGTCTGGCTGGCGATGATTTTCCCGGCCAGAGCAAGATCGTAAAGCAAACTGGTTAGCGCGCCGGTAGCACCGGGATGGTAACTCTGCTCGTCCAAAATATGGCGTTCGATCGTGGTGATCTTGCCTGTCAAATTCATTTCACTGCTCATATGGCTAAACGTCCTCCTCGAGAAGAATTTTTATCGGGCAAACAAAAAATGGGCAAGAACGACCATATCACCTTCGCCCATTTCAGTTGCGCCCGGTGAGGCACATCACACGTAGTGGGTTGTAAACCGCCAACCGGCTGGACAGCTGGACAGTGTGACATATCCGGCATATTGAGAATGGCTGATCGTACACAACACCAGTCTACAATGGATAATTCATAGAGTCAATGTTATACTCGCGAAAGCTTTTTCTCAGGGAGCCAACCCATGCACTTTGCTTTCTTCAACCCCCAGGGGAATTTCGATCCCGACGACAGTTACTGGACAGAACATCCTGATTTCGGTGGTCAGCTGGTATATGTCAAAGAAGTCGCTCTGGCATTAGGGGCGATGGGCAACCGGGTGGATATCGTCACCCGTCAAATTTTCGATCCCGATTGGCCTGAATTTTCACAGCCCCAGGATCGCTATCCCGCCGGCGAAAATCCGGGCGCGGAAAACGTCCGCATTCTACGCCTTCCCTGCGGGCCAAAACACTTCTTGCCCAAGGAACAACTCTGGCCCTACCTGGGGACAGAATGGGTGCCGAACATCATCGCGTTTTACACCCAGGAAGATCAATTTCCGGCAGCGATAACCACGCATTACGGGGACGGCGGTCTGGCGGGGGCGTTCTTTGCCCGTCACACGGGCATTCCGTTCACCTTCACCGCCCACTCCCTGGGCGCACAAAAGATGGACAAACTGGGCGCCCATCCCGACAACCTGGCGGAAATCGATGCGCGCTTCAACTTCCGCTATCGCATCGCGGCCGAACGCACAGCGATGAATCACGCCGGGCGCATCATTACCTCCACCCAACAGGAACGCTACGAGCAATACTCCCATCCCGCCTATCGCGGCGCGGTGGACCCGCAAGATAATGAAAAATTCGCGGTTATCCCGCCGGGGGTAAATTTGCGCATCTTCTCCACGCGGCCGGCCTCCCAGGATGCACGCGTCCGCGCCCGCATTCAGGCCGCTCTTCAACGGGACATCGATCCGGACCGCCAACAACTCCCTGTTGTGGTGTGCGCCAGCCGCCTGGACCCGAAGAAGAATCACATTGGTCTGGTGCAGGCCTTCGCCCGGAACCATGAATTACGGGGCTGTGCCAATCTGGCAATCGTTGTGCGGGGTGTGGAGCATCCTTTTCAGGAGTATCACAATTTCAATCCAGGGGAGGCTGCCGTTTTTCAGGAAATCGTAACCCTGATCGAAAAAAGCGGGCTGCGCGGCAAAGTGACGGCATTCCCGCTCAACAGCCAGCAAGAACTGGCCGCTGGCTATCGCGTTCTGGTCGAATACGGCTCGGTTTTCGCGCTGACGGCCCTCTACGAACCCTTCGGGCTGGCCCCCCTGGAGGCCATGAGTTGCGGCTTGCCGGTTGTGGTCACCCGCAACGGGGGGCCAAGCGAAAGCCTTTACGAGGATGGGCGGGAGTACGGGGTACTGGTTGACCCCTCCGATGCCGAGGCCATCGCCGGGGGCATCCTGCGTTTACTCCGCTCACCGGAAACCTGGAGAAAATTCCAGATAGCGGGTTTGGCGCGCATCCAGAGCAAATACACCTGGCAACGCACGGCTGAAGGCTACCAGAACGTTTTACGAACACTGGCCAAACGCCCTTTCCGGAGCGGTACAATCGCAGTTCCAGAGTTCTTCACCCACCCGGAACGACCGATTTCTCTCGAGAGCCTTTACCGAACTTATTTCGAGCAGGAATCCGTATAAAAAGGACTTACGCACTTGAAAAGTCGCACCCGGACCTCACAGGTCTCAAGTGGTAGTAGACCTGTGAGGTCTCAACCCAGACCTCACAGGTCTCAATCGACTTTGGGTAAAATCTTCCTGCATCGTGTGGTAGTAGACCTGTGAGGTCTCAGCGTAAGTACTGTAAAATATGTACTGTAATCCATCTCAGTATTTTGGCTATACGCAGAACCCCTTGAATTCATCATGAACCAGTCGCCAAGATTCGTGCTCATCACAGGCGCATCCACAGGTATTGGAAAAAGCTGCGCCCTGCATCTCGACCGCATCGGCTTTCACGTCTTTGCCGGTGTGCGCAAAACCCGAGATGCCGATTCCCTCCGGGAAATGGCATCCAGCCGCTTGCTGCCCGTTTTTCTCGATGTCACCGACCAGGATACGATTTCAGCCACCCTGCAGAAAGTCATGGAGATAAGCGAGGAATCAGGCCTGGCGGGGTTGGTTAACAACGCCGGGATTGTCATCCCTTGCCCATCCGCCTTTCTGCCGCTCGAATACTGGCGAAACATCTTTGAAATCAACGTCCTGGGGGCTGTCGCCGTCACCCAGGCCTTCCTGCCTCTTCTGGTGAAAGGGCGCGGCCGCGTGGTAAACATGAGTTCGATCAGCGGCCGGATTGCCTACCCGCTCATGGGGCCGTATGCAGCCTCCAAGTTCGCACTCGAAGCAATTTCCGACGCGTTGCGGTTAGAACTACTCCCCTGGGGAATCAAACTGTCAATCATCGAACCCGGCCCGATCAAAACGCCCATTTGGGACAAGGGATTCGAGAATCAGACCAGCTTTCAAAAACTGATTCCAGACTGGGCACAAAAGAAATACAAAATCCCGATAGAAAAATTCCTGGCTCACGCCCGGCAATCAGCCAAAAATGCCGCGCCGCCAGAGGTGGTGGCCTATGCCGTCCAGCACGCCCTGACCGCAAAAAAACCGAAAACACGCTATCCAATTGGCCGGGGCGTACGGTTTTATACGACCTTTTTCAGGATCATGCCGGACTGGATACGTGACAGGATCATTGCCAAAGCATCTGGCCTGGGGTAATCTTCGAGGCAGCCTGAATAATCAAGGGTTAAAATTATCAATGATAGGACTTACGCACTTGAAAAGTCGCACCCAGACCTCACAGGTCTCGCAGCGCATGGAGATGCCCGGATGCAATCTATTTTGGATAAAATCTTCCTGCATCGTGTGGTAGTAGACCTGTGAGGTCTCAACTGCGTACAATGACACACCCCCTGTCATTCTGAGGGCACGCAGCCTGTCATGTCATTCTGAGGGAGCGCAGCGACCGAAGAATCCGGAGCGCAGCGACCGTCGGGGCGACCGGCCGGTCGCCCCGACCCCCAATAACCACGCCCCGAACAACCGTCCCCGGTCCCCGGTCATCCGTCTCCATCCCTCCCACTATCGCCGAGATTCTTCGCTGTCGCTTGTATAAAATAGTGGCGGGCAGGGTGTCCCCGCGGTAAGATAGAGGGAAATCTTACCATTGGCGGTCAGCGATGGGAAAGTCTATCGGCTTACGAGCCGGGTCTTGGAGGACAAGACCACGTCAACCTGAGAAAGCCTCCTGGTCTCTTGCGAGACGAACGTCTGACCCGCACCCTGCCCGTTTCCGGGTTGGGACTGCGAAGGAGCAGTTCGCAGAGGCGCACCCGTCCGGCATCAGGGCTAATCCGCTGCAAGCGTGCCGCTCCAAGAGACCCCGGGACACCCGTATGATGGCCGCCCCCTGACATAAGGAGCCGACCATGAAAGAGACAAGACTTCAAGCCGGTGTCGATATCAGCAAGCACAAACTGGACTTGTGTGTGCTCACTGCGGAAGGGCAGGTTGTACTGCGCCACCGCTCCTTCCCGAATTCAACCGATGGATACCGGCAGTTGCGGGAAACGCTGCTGAACGCAGTGCAGGCAGGGGACTACCAGGGGATAGACATAGGGGGCGAGTCCACCGGCTACTACTGGCTGCCGTTTTTTCTGCAATTGGCGAACGATGCCGAGCTGAAGGCGTGCAACCTCCAAACCTATCTGGTAAACGCCCGGCAGGTGCATTGGCTCAAGAAAGGCTACGCCGAAGCGGAAAAGACCGACGAGAAGGACAGCTTCTACGTGGCCGAGAAACTGCGCACGCAGCAGGACAAATACCCCTGGCAGGCGGATAACGGCTGGCGGCGTCTGCGGTTTTACAGCCGCTACCGTTTCCATCTCGGGCAACAACTGACCCGCGTGAAGAACTACTTCTGGGCGCACATGTTCCTGCTGTGCAACCGCTACGGGGCCCGGAAGCCTTTTTCCGATGGCCTGGGTGCCTGCGGCCGCACCCTGGTGCGGGTGTCTGCCGACTGGCAGACCCTGTTGGAGATACCGCCGGAGCAGTTGGGTGTCCAACTGGAAACGTGGAGTCGCCATCACTTGCCTGACCCGGCTGAGCACGCCCAACACCTGCAAGAAGTCATCCGGGAGAGTTTCCCTGTGCAGCCGGAACTGGCAGTCGGGTTACACGATTTGCTGACCATGACGCTTGACCATCTGGACTTCATCGAGAAGCAAATTGTGCAGGTCGAACGACTGATGAGACAGCAAGTGCAGCAACATCACCCGGAAGTGCGCTACCTGATGAGCATCAAGGGCATTGGATTGGTGCTGGCGGTGGGCATCGCCTGTGAGATCGGCGACTTGCAGCGTTTCTTTGACGGGCAAAAGTGGGACCGGCGTAAGAAGCGCTACCGCAACAAGAACCTGCGCGATGTCGAAGATGCCGTCGCCAAATTCGCCGGTCTGTGGTGGCCGCGCAACCAGTCCGGTGGCTTTCGCAGCGAAGAACGCCGTCTCAGCAAACAGGGAAACCGCTATCTGCGCTACTACCTGGTCGAAGCGGCAGATAAACTGCGCCAATATCTGCCCGAATACCGCACCTACTACCAGCGCAAGTATCAGGAAGTCACCAAGCATAAGCACAAACGGGCGTTAGTCCTCACCGCCCGCAAGAGCGTGGGTCTCTTTGTCGGTCTGCTCCACCGCAAAGAGCCTTATCGCTCCCCGGAGGAGCGTAGCGCATAACTGGCTGACATGCACCTTTCGGTGCGCATATCTGCTATCTGGCCTGCCGCTTTATCTGCGTTGTTTGCAGGTCCGGGTAAGTATTGCTTTTTGAAGATGCTCTTTCAGGCTTTTTTTCGCCCTTGACTTTTACCGCACTCTCAGAATGACACAAACAACAGCGCTCAGAAACACGAGCAACAGCAGGCATGAACCGCGTAACTCCTGTCACTTACAGTACCTACGCAGTTAAGACCTCACAGGTCTACTACCACACACCATGCAGGAAGATTTTACCCAAAATCGATTGCATCCGGGCATCTCCATGCGCTTTGAGACCTGTGAGGTCCGGGCACGACTTTTCAAGTGTGTAAATCCTGACAATAAGAAAGGGGGAGAATGAGAACGGGGAAAAATATCAGAATTTTATAAGAATCGCCCGTGGACACCTTTTTCAGCCCCCTCTTTCCCTTGACTTTCGCCTTTTTCGTGGGTATGATAACCCCGGCTTAGCACTCGAAGCAGAAGAGTGCTAATTTTGTGCAGGGAAACCATTCATTTCACATAGCAATTAGGAGGTCTCTATATGTCCACGAATCTCAAACCCCTGGGTAATCGCATTGTGGTGGAACCCATCGAACAAGAAGAGGTGACCGCGGGCGGGATCGTGTTGCCCGAAACCGCCAAAGAAAAACCTCAACGCGGCAAAATCCTGGCGGTTGGCCCCGGGGAGCGCAACGACAAAGGCGAACGCATTCCCCTGGACGTTGCCGAAGGCGATACGGTTCTCTTCGCCAAATACGCCGGCACCGAAGTCAAGTTGGATGGGAAGAAACTCCTCATTCTGCGCGAAAGCGATTTGCTGGCCATCATCGAGGAGTGATCTGTCTCAACCCCCCTGGAATTGTACGCAAAATCGAAATCAGACAGAAAAGGAGTAAACCCCTATGGCAAAACAACTGGTATTTTCCGAGGACGCACGGCGTCGCTTGCAAGCTGGTATGAACACCCTGGCTAAGGCTGTGGCGACCACCCTTGGCCCCAAAGGGCGCAACGTCGCTTTGGACCGCAAATTCGGCTCCCCCACCATCACCCACGACGGCGTTACCGTCGCCAAAGAGATCGAACTGGAAGACCCCTACGAGAACATGGGCGTGCAGTTGCTCAAAGAAGCCGCCACCAAGACCAACGACATCGCCGGTGACGGCACCACCACCTCCACCGTCTTGGCGCACGCCATCGTCACCGAGGGCCTGAAAGCCCTGGCCGCCGGCGCCAACCCCATGCTGGTCAAGCGGGGCATCGAGGCAGCCGCCAAAGCTGTTGCCGATAAAATCAGCGAACAGTCCATCGACATCACCACCAAAGAAGAAATGGGCAACATCGCCTCCATCTCCGCCCAGGACCGCGAAATCGGCGACCTGATCGCAGAAGTGTTCGACAAAGTGGGCAACGACGGCGTGATCACGGTGGAAGAATCCCGCGGCCTGCAATTCGAGACCGAATACGTCGAGGGGATGCAGTTCGACCGCGGCTACCTGTCGCCCTACTTCATCACCGACCCCGAGGCCATGGAAGCCGTGATCGAAGAGCCGTACCTGCTCATTCACGACAAGAAAATCTCCGCCGCCCAGGACATCGTCCCCATCCTCGAAAAACTGGTGCAGATCGGCAAGCGCGAGCTGGTGATCATCGCCGAAGACATCGACGGTGAAGCCCTGGCTACCCTGGTGCTCAACAAACTGCGCGGTATGCTCAACGTGCTGGCCGTCAAAGCCCCCGGCTTCGGCGACCGCCGCAAAGCCATGCTGCAAGACATCGCCATCCTGACCGGCGCAACCGTGATCTCCGAGGAGACAGGCCGCAAGCTCGAAAGCGTCACCGTGGCCGACCTGGGCCGCGCTGAGAAAGTGGTCTCCACCAAAGAAGAAACCACCATCGTGGGCGGCAAGGGCGACCCGGCCCAGATCAAAGGCCGCATCGAACAAATTCGCGTCGAGATCGAAAAGAGCACCAGCGACTACGACCGCGAGAAACTCAACGAGCGGCTGGCGAAATTGGCCGGTGGTGTGGCCGTCATCCGCGTGGGCGCGGCCACCGAGACCGAACTGAAAGAGAAAAAGCACCGCGTCGAAGATGCTGTCTCCGCCACCCGCGCCGCGGTGGAAGAGGGCATCGTCCCCGGCGGCGGCGTCGCACTGATCAACGCCATGACCGCGCTGGACGATTTCAAGATGGACAACGAAGACGAACAGATCGGCGTCAACATCGTGCGCAAAGCCCTCGAGATGCCGCTGCGCAAGATCGCGGAGAACGCTGGTAAAGACGGCTCCGTCATCCTCGAAAATGTCCGCCGCGCCCAGCAGGAACAGGACAACATCCGCGTCGGCTACAATGTGCTCACCGAAGAGTACACCGACATGGTGGACAATGGCGTGATCGACCCCGCCAAGGTCACCCGCGGCGCGCTCGAAAACGCAGCCTCCATCGCAGCCATGATCCTGACCACCGAGGCCCTCATCACCGACATCCCCGAGGAAGAAAAAGCCGCAACGCCTCCGATGCCGGAGTACTAAACCCCCGCCCGACGTAACCGCACAGGCCTCACCGGGTGCCAAATCGGTGAGGCCTTTTTCTTTTTTGACAAATCGCACCGGCGGTGTTACAATGCTCCCAGACGTATCGCGAAAACAGCCGGGTATGTTCTGGGTTTTTTATAGAGTTCCGGCTCATCTTTGATGAATTCAACTCTCTATTCGATAAAATTTCCCACAAAACCATAAAAAGACTTCAGGTCCCGGCTGTTCTGCATTGCCGGGACTTTTTTTATTGAAAATCATGTCGTGAGAGCCGCCAGCGGCACACGCCCGGCGTGACTCTCACCATAAACAAACCATTTGGAGAACAAAAAAACCATGACTAAGAAACTACGTATCATCCCCCTGGGAGGCCTGGGAGAGATCGGCAAGAATATGACGGCCTTCGAATATGGGGAAAACATCCTGATCGTGGATACCGGCTTGATGTTTCCCGAAAACGACATGCTGGGAATCGATTACATCATCCCGGATTTCGATTACTTGATGGACAAAACCAGCAAAGTGCGCGGCATTGTCATCACCCACGGCCACGAAGACCACACCGGCGCGATCAGCCACGTGCTGGAACACATGAACGCGCCCATCTACGCCACGCCGCTCACCCGCGGCCTGCTGGAAGTCAAACTGGCGCGCGCCGGCCTGCTGGACTCGGCTCGCCTGAACACCGTCAACGCCGGGCAAACCGTCCAGATAGGCCCGTTCAAGGTGGAATTCTTCCACGTTTGCCATTCCATTCCCGACGGCGTCGGCCTGGGCATCACCACCCC
>JALUWE010000253.1 GCA_027019845.1 Anaerolineales bacterium
TGGCGCATCAGGTACTCGTAGGCGTCGCCCAGCAGGTCGTCGCCTTCGGCGCGGTTGGCGCTGAAATCCAGCCCTTCGAAGATGGCAATCAGTTTACTGAGGCGGTCCTGCATCTCCTTGCCGCGCCCCAGTTTGGCTTCATCGTTGAAATCGGCCTGGTCAATCACGCCCTTCAGGTCGTTGGCTTCCGCCAGTTTGGCGATGATCTTGTTGATTTTGTCGCCAATTTCCTTGTCACCCTTCAGGCGGACCATGTCGTCGAAGCCGCCGCCTTCCGGCACTTCAATCAGGGCGTTGGGGTCGGCTTTGGCTTTGTCGGTGACGTATTTGACGAACAACAGGGTCAGAATGTAGTCCTTGTACTGCGAAGCGTCCATGCCGCCGCGCAGTTCGTCGCAGGATTGCCAGAGCGAAGCGTAGAGTTGGGATTTTTTGAGTGCCATATTTTCAAGTGTGATACCGCAAAATACAGAAGCCTCACTTACAGTACTTACGCAGTTGAGACCTCACAGGTCTACTACCAAACGATGCAGGAAGATTTTACCCAAAATAGATCGCATCCGGGCATCTCCATGCGCTTTGAGACCTGTGAGGTCTGGGTGCGACTTTTCAAGTGCGTAAGTCCTATTATTGAACCACTCCATCCTCGCAAACTCTGTACCAGGACTCCGGTCTCCTGACCAAAACCGCCGCTCACTCATCTCGAGAAAGCGGCGCAGGCTGGCTGTTGTGCGGGCGCCGCGTCGCGTCGACCCGGCCAGATGTGCTCCGGCACTGCCTGGCCGTTTGCGTTGCTAACAGTATAGCATGGTTTGCAGAGCTTATGAAAATGGAGTGGTACGTGCTCGTGCTGTGTTCGCGCCCTCAATCTTCTCCTTTTGACTGTTTCCCCCAGGCGCCGAGAAAGGCTAATAGCTGCGGATCGAGCGGCAAGACCGGCAGCTCGTCGATCCGGTAGTCCCCGCTGTGCAGGGCGCGTTCACGCAACGCGCGCCAGAGCAGTTTGCGGTCTTCGTTGTGTACTGCCAGGTCGTTGATCGTTTCGGCCTGGAGCAGGTATTCGCCGGTGGTGTACAGGAAGGTGATGCGCCGCCACGTACCGGCGGGGATGGGCTGCGGCAGGGGGGTGAGCGGGCCAAGCTGGATTTTGTAATACTCCTCGCGGGCGCGGGGGTGATCGGGTTCGTCGCGCATCAGCTCGGCACGCGTGAGCAGCTCGTGGCCGCGCACTTCGGCGATGTATTCGATGCGCCCGCCGCGCGAGCCGAACGATGCGGGCTGGTAAAACGCCAGGTAGTCCACCGCCACCACTTTGGGGGCCTTGCGCAACGGGATGCGGTACCAGCCCAGCACGCGGGCGATCTCCAGGTCGCGGGGGCGGGGCACGATTGCCACAAGAATCAGGCTGGTGGGATCGGGAAGCACGGTAACGCTCCGTCTGCGATCAACTGAACAGCACCTTCACGTCTTCGGGGGTGATGTGCTTGAAGAAACTGGCCTCGGTGCTGATCAGTTGTTCCACCAGCTTCTTCTTGCGCTCTTGCAGCTTGAGGATTTTTTCTTCCACCGAGTCGCGCGTGATCAGCTTGTACACGAACACGGGTTTGTCCTGCCCGATACGGTGGGTGCGGTCGGTGGCCTGCATCTCGACCGCCGGGTTCCACCACGGGTCGATGTGGATGACGTAATCCGCGGCGGTCAGGTTGAGTCCCACGCCGCCAGCTTTCAGGCTGATCAAAAAGAAGGGGATGCCGGGGTCGTTCTGGAATTGATCGACGCGCTGCTGGCGTTTGCGCGTGCGGCCGTCCAGATAAACGTAGGGGATTTTGCGCCGGTCCAGCTCTGCGCGCACCAGTTGGAGCATCTGCACGAACTGGGAGAAGACGAGCGCCTTGTGGCCCTCGGAGTGCAGGGTTTCCAGGTGTTCGATCAGCATCTCCAGCTTGGCGGACTGGCCGCGAAATTTGCTGTCCACCAGTTTGGGGTGGTTGCTGATCTGGCGCAGGCGCAGCAACCCTTCCAGGATTTTCATGCGCGCGTTGTTCAGGCCCTCTTCTTCGAGCATCCCTAGCACGATGCCGCGGTAGTAGTCGCGCGTGCGGTTGTAGAATTTGCGCTGGGCCGGCTCCATATCGCTCAGCAGGATGCGCTCGGTGCGGGGCGGCAACTCCGGGGCGACCTGGTCTTTGGTGCGGCGCAAAATGAAGGGGTAGACCATCTTGCGCAGGAAATTGGCGGTGTCCTGGTCGCCTTTGCGCTCGATGGGCGCGGCAAACTCCTTCTTGAAGTATTCCAGGTTGCCCAACAGCCCCGGGTTGAGAAAGGCAAATTGGGACCACAGCTCGTAGGTGTTGTTTTCGACCGGGGTGCCGGTCATCACCAGGCGGTGATCGCTGTTGAGCAGCCGCGCGGCCTTGGAGGTTTGCGCCACCGGGTTTTTGATGGCCTGGGATTCGTCCAGCACCGCGTAGTGGAAGCGGTAGTCGCGCAGCATCTGGATGTCGCGGCGCATGGTGCCGTAGGTGGTCAGGATCAGGTCGTATTGGTCGAACACGGCGGTATCTTTTTTGCGCGCCGGGCCGAAGTGCCGGTAGACCTTGAGAT
>JALUWE010000254.1 GCA_027019845.1 Anaerolineales bacterium
GGCGCGGCGGATAATCTCCTGCGTAGGCTCGCTAAAGCGGGAAACCCGCCGCATAATCACATCCCGCACGCTCTTCGGCAACTTCACGTCTCCAATCGGCCTGAAGTGCCATTTACCATCCTTGAAGACCACTGTGCCGTCTTCGGTCAGTCCTTTTACCACTTCCTTGATATAAAACGGGTTGCCTCCCGTTCGTTTGTAAATCGCTTCAGCCCATTCCACAGGCACTTCACAATCCCAAATTCCTTCCAGCAACTGGATCACGCCTTCTTTATTGAGCCGGGTCAGGGTAATCTGGTGGTACGACGGATACCGGCTCAACTCTTGGTCCAATTTTCGCAGCGGGTGGTCGTTGTCCAATTCGACATCCCGGTAGACACCCACGATCAATACCGCCGAATTGGAAATATTGCGGAACAGGTAAAAAAGCATTTGCATACTGGCCGGGTCAACCAGATGCAGATTTTCGATGATCAGCAGCCACGGTTTGTCGGCAGAGGCGCGTTTTACGAACTCCGCAAAACTCCGCATCAATCGAGACCGCTCCTGTTCGGGTTCCAGGCGAGGTACTTCGGGGAGGTCCGCATTGAGTTGGCGGATCTGGGGAACAATCGTCGCCAACACCGAGGCTTCGTTGCCCAGGTGTTCGAGGGCTACAGAGGCAGGGGTCTGAGAAAGATATTCACGTATCACGTCGATGAAGGGTTGATAAGGCATCCCCCCCTCGATGTCGCTGCCCTGCCCAACCAACACCGAAGCCCCTTCAACCTGGGAGGCCAGTTGATTTACCAAAAACGTCTTTCCAACACCCGCCTCGCCGGTCACCATGACCATTTGACCGCGACCAATCTGAGCTAAATCCCATAAGCGAAGAAGTTGCTGCGATTGTTCTTCGCGCCCAATCAGCGTGTGCCGTCGCCCCGTCCCGGGCGTTCTATGAAGAGCAGACTCTTTGTCGCCCACCTGCCGGTAGGAAACGTCTCTTACACCGGGTCTTGAGTCCGTCATCGCCTCCAGGCCCAAAAGAATTCTGCGCACCTGGGCGGCTGTTTCATAACGCTCGTCAGGGTCCTTTGCCAGCAGCTTGAGAATCAAATGCTCCAGCGAACGAGAGATATTGCTATTGATTTGCCGGGGAGGGATCGGCCTCTGATACAAATGTTTTTCCAACACATAGCGCACCTCCCCTAGAAAAGGCTTGCGCCCGGTGAACATTTCATACAGAATCAACCCCAGCGCATACAGGTCCGTGCGCTCATCCAGCTCTCCCCCCTCGATTTGCTCAGGGGCTAAATAGTAAGCGTCATCGAGCAAAAAGGGCAGGTCCGTCAAACGCTGTCCTTCTTCGGCCCACCAAAGCCCAAAATCGATCAGTTTCAACTCGCCGGCAATCATCACGTTCTCGGGCTTCAAATTGCCGTTGATAGCGCCCTTGCTGTGCGCGTACTCCAACGCGTACAGGATATCTACCGCCAGATCGAGCGGGCGAAAGTTGGCGCCGGTGCTGATCAGTTCACGCAAAGAGCGACCCTCGATATATTCCATCACCAGATACGCCAGGCCCTGATCTTCAGCCCAGTCGTAAATGGTGACGATGTTGGGCGCCTGGATGCGGGCTACTTGCCGCGCCTTGTTCAGCATTCGCCGGATCGCGTTTTGTCCCAGCGTGGGCGAGAACATCTTGATCGCTACCGGACGATCCAGACGGGTATCCATCGCCTTGAAAACCGTGCTGAGATCGCTTTCGCTCAACAGCTCCTCGATGAGATACCGGTTCTCGAGCAACTCCCCTTTCAGGCGCAGCGTATCCCCCGCCCTCAGGGAGGACAGCGCAGCTTTTACGTTCGGATAAATGGCAAACAAGTCCAGGCAATTCGCAAGCTCGATGACCTTGTAATTGCCTGGCGAGAGGCCGGTCAGCGCCATGGGTCTCCCCTCCCAATGGCGGCGCAGATCGATCAGGGCGCGCAAACCGGCAATGTTCAACTGGCCTGTATCGGTCAGATCGACCACCATCCTGGGGAGACGGGCGCCTCCCGAATCCGTTGCCGTCTCGTACGTTTGCCCCACCTGGCGCAGCACTTCGCTGACGTGATTTTGCTCGAAATCTTTCGAGATCGCCAGCACAGCGGACTCCTTCTGCTCTTCCCAGCGGAGGGAAAACGCCCGTATCGGATCGAGTTCGAATGTCAGGCCCTCCCGTCCGATCACGATCTCGCTGAAAGGCTCCTCCTCCGTGGTGCGTTGGTAATCGACAGTCTGGCGCAAAATCTCGAGCAGGTCTTCGTCCGAAGTCATCGGATCGTGATGGAACAATACCAGCTTCTTCACACCCGCCCTGCGAGCCATATCGGCGCCGATCAGAGCGGAGCTATGTCCCCAATCTTCCCGGATGAGCGACTCGCGCAATGAAAACTGCGCGTCGAAGAACAGCACATCCGCGCCAGAGTAAAAGCGGATGAACGGCTTGATGCTGGCATCATCCAGCTTTTTATATTCCGCGTCGCTGGCATAGACCATCACCGCTTCGTTGTGCTCGAAACGAAAAGCATACGCATCCCCCGGATGGGGCAACTTGATGTTGCTGATCTTTACCCCCTTGA
>JALUWE010000255.1 GCA_027019845.1 Anaerolineales bacterium
GGAGGGGATGGGGGGGGGGGGGGAGGGGGGAGGGGTGGGAGCGGGACTTCGAGAGAGGAGATGCGCTACTGCAGCGGGTATATTTGGGAAAACTTTTGCCCCTGCTTCTTCCAGTTTCGAGACCTGATCGTTCAAGTCCTGCGGATCGTCTTCCGTTCCGATGACGATGGCGTACACTTCGATATTACGCTCTTCGCTTTTCGTTTTGCGCTCTGCGATGATTTGCCGGATGACCGGCGCCAGTTCCCCCGCCGGGTCGGGATGCGCGCCCTCGCCGAGCACCACGTCGAGCAAAATGACGCCCACCGCGGGGTCGGTGGCTTCCTGGCGCAGGCGGCGGATGCGCAGGTCGTTGTCCAGCATCGGGTGCAGCCGCCCCTGGGTGAAGGCATCTTCGCCCAGGTCCACGATGGTGTGCGCCCGGCTTTGGAAGGGGTTGTCGAGGCGTTGCTCCGCGGTGATCGGCACGTTGGTATACAGCGGGTGGAGCACGTTTTGCAGGGCGAGCACGGCTTCCAGAGCCAGCGTGCCGCCGCTGAACAAGCCCCGTAACCAGTGTTCAGTGAGTCTGTGGTCAGTGTTCAGTGACCGCTGACCACCATCCCCTGAATACTGACCACTGTCCCCTGAATACTGACTACTGTCCACTGAATACTGACTACTGTCCTCTGCACACTGAACACTGATCTCCGCGGTTTCTTGCAAGTTGACCGCGAACCAGACGTTGCCCAGCCGCCGCGCGGGGGGCGGGTAGCCGATGAAGTTGACCACCACCGGCTTGCCGCAGGTTTGGGCCGCGGCGAGCAGGCGGGCGGCCACCGGTGGGGCGGGCGGTTTGGAGACCAGCACAATCACCTGGGTATCGGGGTCTGCTGCCAGCAGCGCCAGCCCTTGCAGCGCGGTGATGCCGCCGACCTCGGCTTTCAGGTCGCGGCCGCCGGTGCCGATGGCCTGGGACACGCCGCTCCCCAGGTTGTGAATGGCCGCGCTGACCGCCTGCAGGCCAGTGCCGGCCGCGGCTACCAGCCCGATCGGGCCGCGGCGCACCCGATTGGCGAACCCCAGGCCGACGCCGTGAACGATGGCGGTGCCGCAGTCCGGGCCCATCACCAGCAGTCCCTGCTCGCGGGCGGTCTGTTTGAGCGCGATCTCGTCCTCCAGCGAGACGTTGTCGCTGTACAGGAAGACGTGCTTGCCCAGCTCCAACGCCTGCCGGGCCACCCCCGCCGCGTAGCGCCCCGGCACGGAGACCAGCACCAGATCGGCCTGCGGGAGCGCCTTGGCCGCGGACTCCAGGCTGCGGGGCCGGAAAGTCTGGCTGGAGGCGGTGCTGCGCCGGGCCGCGATCAGATCGTCCACCTGCGCCAGCGCGGCTTGCGCGGCCTGTTCGCTTTCGGCTTTGACCACCAGGATGAGATCGTCGGGGCGGGCCTGTTGGGCTTCGGGGGGCAGCAGGCCGCCTTCTTCGAGCAGGGCTTTGTTGGCGGGCGTGCCCATCACCACGCCGGCATCTTCGACGCCCGGAAGGTCGATGAGCGCTCGTTGGAGCTGCATGAGCACGATGGAGTCGTAGTACGCGCCTGCGCGGATTTCGGTTTTCGTGGTTGGCATGTGTTCAGTGTTCAGTATTCAGTATTCAGTATTCAGTATTCAGTGTTCAGTGTTCAGTGTTTTCAGTGCCTTCAGTGATCCAATGGGGCACGGTGTTCAGTTTCAGTACTTACGCAGTTGAGACCTCACAGGTCTGCTACCACACGATGCAGGAAGATTTTACCCAAAGTCGATTGAGACCTGTGAGGTCTGGGGTGAGACCTCACAGGTCTACTACCACTTGAGACCTGTGAGGTCTGGGGTGAGACCTCACAGGTCTACTACCACTTGAGACCTGTGAGGTCTGGGTGCGACTTTTCAAGTGCGTAAGTCCTATCAGTTTTACCTGTCTACTTGTTTACCTGTCTACCTGTCTACCTCCTACCGCGTACCGCATGTTGCACCGCGTCCACGATGTGCTGATAGCCGGTGCAGCGGCACAGGTTGCCGGAGATGGCTTCCCGGATTTCGGCCTCGGTGGGGTCGGGGTTTTCCTCCAGGAAGGGGACGAGGGTCATCAAAAATCCGGGCGTGCAGAAGCCGCATTGCAGGCCGTGCGCCTCCCAGAAGCCTTGCTGGAGGGGGTGCAGGTTTTCCCGGCTCTCGGCCAGCCCTTCCACCGTGGTCAGTTCGTGGCCGTTGGCCTGCACCGCCAGCATGATGCACGAGCGCACCGGCTGCCCGTCGAACAGAATGGTACACGCGCCGCACACGCCGTGCTCGCAGCCCACGTGCGTGCCGGTCAGGCCGATTTCGTGGCGGATGAAGTCGCTGAGCAGCAGCCGGGCTTCCACTTCACGCTGGTAGGCGACGCCGTTGATGGTGACGGTGATGGGGAATCGGGTGTCTGGGTTGGTCATGTGGTTCTTTTGAGAGGGGTTATTGGGGGTTGGTTGTCTGGTCATGGATGCGCGCCGCGGCCCGTTCCAGGGCCTGGGTGGTGAGGACATTTGCCAGGTGACGCTGGTAGGCCGGGCTGGCGTGGACGCTGCCCAGGGGATCGATCTC
>JALUWE010000256.1 GCA_027019845.1 Anaerolineales bacterium
GAAACTGGAGCCCCGCAAAATCAACGTCTATAGCCTCGACCTGCTGGAATGGGCACCGCCGGAGGTGGTGATCGACGTGTTCTGCTCCTCGGGCACTTACGTCCGCTCCCTGGCGCACGATCTGGGCGAAAAGCTGGGCGTTGGCGCGCACCTGGTAGGTTTGCGGCGCACCAAGAGTGGCCGCTTCACCCTGCGTGACGCGGTCTCCCTGCGCCGCCTGCGAGAATCGTTCGAGATCGGCGACTGGCACCAGTACCTGATCCCGGCTGCCGAGGCCCTCTCCGACTGGCCCATGGTGGAACTGGACGCCGATCAGGTCGAGAAAATCCGCCACGGGCACCGCGTCCCCGCCGAACCGGACGCCCCCGAATGGGCGCGCGCCCTGACCGAACAGGGCGACCTGGTGGCCCTCGTCGAAAATATCGACGGCGAGTGGCAGCCCCGCAAAGTGTTTTTCATCTCATCCTGACTTCCCCGACCCCAGCGCGGTCTTTCCGTCATCTACGCCTGACGCGGATGCCGGGATGCTGGCCGGTGCTCGCTATGCAACATTATCGGAAATTGGAAGACCTTCATCTTCAGGATGCCTGGTTGACGGTTGGCTCTTTCGATGGTGTGCATCGAGGGCATCAAGCCATCTTGAAAAAACTGATCAGCGGCGCGCACGCCGCGGGTGTTCCCGCGGTGGTGCTGACCTTCGATCCGCACCCGGTGGCGGTACTACGCCCGGACAAGGCACCCCCCTGCCTGACCTCTCCCGAAGAAAGAGCTGCATTGCTGGGCGCGCTGGGGGTAGATGTGGTCGTCACCCACCCCTTCGACCGCCAGGTGGCGCAGCAGAGTGCGCGGGAGTTCCTGGAGCGTTTGAAAACGCATCTGGGATTTTCCCGCTTTTGGGTGGGCTACGACTTCGCCATGGGGCGCAACCGGGAAGGGGACATCCCCGCTTTGCAACGCCTGGGCGAGGAAATGGGTTTCCAGCTACAGATCATCGAGCCTGTCGAAGTAGATGGCCGGGTGATCTCCTCCACGCGCATCCGCACACTGCTGGCCGAAGGCCGGGTGGACGAGGCCAATGAACTCTTAGGCCGCCCATACCGTTTAGGCGGCCCGGTCGTCGAGGGCGCCCGCCGCGGGCACACCATCGGAATCCCCACCGCCAACTTGAAGATCGAGGGTCGCCGCGCGCTCCCCGCTCACGGCGTGTACGTCTGCCATGCCCACGTCAACGGCCATACCTGGAACGCGGTCACCAATATCGGCGTGCGCCCCACATTCGACCAGGCCGAAACGCCGTTTGTCGAAACCCATCTGCTCGACTTTTCCGCGGACGTATACGGGAAAACCATGCAACTGGACTTCATCACCCGTTTGCGTGAGGAGCGCAAGTTCCCGCACGTGGACGCGCTGATCGAGCAGATTCGCACCGACATCAAACAGGCGCGGGAGATTCTGGCAATATGAAGCCCTACCTCGAGCTGATACGCCACATCCTCGAACACGGGGCCCAAAAAGACGACCGTACCGGCACCGGAACCCTCTCGGTGTTTGGCTACCAGATGCGCTTCGATTTACAGGAGGGATTCCCCCTCATCACCACGAAAAAAATCCACCTCAAATCCGTGATCTACGAGTTGCTGTGGTTTCTGCGCGGGGATACCAATGTCTCCTTCCTGCAAAAACACGGCGTGCGCATTTGGAACGAGTGGGCGGACGAAAATGGCGACCTCGGGCCGGTCTACGGCGCGCAGTGGCGCTCCTGGCGCGCCGCAGACGGACGCGTGATCGACCAGATCGACCAGGTGATCGAGCAAATCAAAACCAACCCCACCTCCCGCCGCCTGATCGTCAGCGCCTGGAACGTCGGTGAGATCGAGCGTATGGCCTTACCCCCCTGCCACACCCTGTTCCAGTTCTACGTGGTGGACGGCAAACTCTCATGCCAGCTTTACCAACGTTCCGCGGATGTGTTTCTGGGCGTACCCTTCAACATCGCCTCTTACGCGCTGTTGACCATGATGATCGCCCAGGTCTGCGGTCTGCAACCCGGCGAATTCGTCCACACCCTGGGGGACGCGCACCTGTACCGCAACCACCTCGAACAGGCGCGGCTGCAACTGACCCGCACGCCCTACCCCTTGCCCACCATGCAGATCAACCCCGCCATCAAAAACATCTTCGACTTCCAATACCAGGATTTCGAGCTGCTCGACTATCAGGCACACCCCCACATCCCGGCCAAAGTGGCCGTTTAACAGCACTTACGCAGTTGAGACCTCACAGGTCTACTACCACACGATGCGGAAAGATTTTACCCCAAATAGATTGCATCCGGGCATCTCCATGCGCTTTGAGACCTGTGAGGTCTGGGTGCGACTTTTCAAGTGCGTAACTCCTGCACTTGAAAGTTTTAAGTTTTGAGTTTATGGGGGTCCCGGATGGTTCAGAAATAGGGTAACAAATTCGGGGGGCAACAGATCGCCTCCTTCGACTACCGTTTCGACTTCGTTATCACTCCGCTCAACGTCCGCTCAATCTCCAATACCCTATCCCTATCCCCACTCCCTATCCCTATCCCTATCCCTATCCCCACTCCCC
>JALUWE010000257.1 GCA_027019845.1 Anaerolineales bacterium
AATGATGGTGCGGGGGGGCTGGATGGGGTGGGGGCTGGGCACGAAGCCTGGCGGGGGGGAGGCGCCGTCGAGGGGGAGTGCCCCTGCCGGGTTGGGATCGGGGCCGGGGTCAGCCTGCGGATCGGGTTCGAGTTTCAGGAAGATGGCTCGTTTTTTCCGGCACAATTCGTCCACGGCTTGCCAGAAATGCGGGTTGTGCGGGCCGACCGGTCCCTTGGGCAGGTAGGCGAAGGTCTGTCCCAGCGGGAGGGGGCGGAAGAGGATTTGCGCGCCGGTTTGGCCTTCGACCAGGCGGGCAGCCTGCCAGCCGAAGGCGGCTTTGAGCTGGCCCCACTGGGAGGTCTGGAGCAGGTGGGCGTGGGGGTGGTGTGAGAGGAAGTCGTCCCACTCGGCGGGGGTGAGTTCGGGCATGGGGTCAGACGACCGAGATCAGGTCTGGTGGCGGGGTGCTGCTGACGCACGCGCCGGGGACGATTTGGTCCATCCTTTCGAGGATGGCGGTGGAGTCGCCTTCGCGGGCCAGCATGATCAGTTCGTCTATGGCGCGCGCCAGGCGTTCCCCCATGATCGGTTCGTCACACGCCATGCGCAGGATTTCGGGGTGGGTGGTGCGGCGCACGTCGGAGCGTTCGTCCCACAGTTCTTCGCGCAGTTTTTCGCCGGCGCGGATGCCGGTGAAGATGATGTCGATGTCTTTACCGGGTTCGAGACCGGAGAGGCGGATCAGGTCTTCGGCCAGGTCGAGGATGCGAATTTGTTCGCCCATGTTGAGCACGAACACTTCGCCGCCTTCGCCCATGGCCGCGGCCTGCAGCACCAGGTGGACGGCTTCGGGGATGGTCATGAAGTAGCGGCGCATTTCGGGGTGGGTGACGGTGACCGGGCCTCCGGCTGCGATCTGGCGTTGGAAGATCGGCACAATGCTGCCGCGGCTGCCGAGCACATTGCCAAAGCGCACCACTGAGAAAGTTCGCCCGGTGCGGTTGGCGGTGTCGATCACCACCATTTCCGCGATGCGTTTGGTGGCGCCCATCACGCTGCGCGGGCGCACGGCTTTGTCGCTGGAGATCATCACCATGCGCTCGACGTGGAAGGCGACGGCCATTTCGACCATGTTGCGCGTGCCGAGGATGTTGTTGGTGACGGCTTCTTCTACATTGACTTCCATGAGGGTGACGTGTTTGTGGGCCGCGGCGTGGAAGACCACCTCGGGGCGGTGTTTTTCGAAGACCGAGAACAGGCGGTTGCTGTCGCGTACGTCGGCGATGACCGGGAAGAGCGGCAGGGAGGGGTAGTGGGATTGCAGTTCGAGCAAGGATTCGAAGATGCTGTTTTCGCCGTGGCCGAGCAGGATGATCTCGGACGGCCCCCAACGCGCCACCTGGCGGCAAAGCTCGCGGCCAATCGAGCCGCCCGCGCCGCTGATCAGCACGCTTTTGCCGTTCAGCGAAGCGCCGATCAGTTCGGTGTCAATCGAGACCGGCCGGCGGCGGAGCAGGTCGTTGATGTTGACCTTGCGCAGCCGGGAGACGTTGATCTTGCCCCCTAGCAGCTCGTAGATGCCCGGCATGGTGCGGAAGGGGACGCCGATGCTCTGGCAGGCCATGGTGACCCGGCGCACCACATGACCAGGCGCGCTGGGGATGGCGATGATCACTTCGTCGATGCGCCAGGTAGATACCACGCGACTCAAGTCTCCCAATTGGCCTGCCACCGGAACGCCGTGGATGTTGTGTTTTTGTTTGGAGGCATCGTCGTCCAGAAAACAGATCGGGTTCATCCCCAATTGCGGGTTTTTTTGCAGCTCGCGCAGCACCAGGATGCCTGCACTGCCCGCGCCCACGATCAGCACGCGTTTGCCCCCTTTTCTATCGCGCTCGCGCGCCTGCTGGTAATCGGCCAGCACGCGCAGGGAGAAACGCCAGCCGCCCACCAGGATGAGCGAAAGCAGCCAGTCGATGAAGGGCACGCTGCGCGGGAAGCCGGGGTAGGCGTTCAGGGCTACCTGGACGTTGACCATGATGAAAATAGCCGCGCTGACCAGGAGCGAGGCGATGGAAACCGCAACTGTGATCAACAGCAGCTCACGCGTGCTGGCGTAGGCCCACAAACGGCGGTACAGCCCCAGGCGGTGATACACAATCGGCTTGACGAGCAGCGAAATCGCTAACATTCGGACAGCCTGGGGTAAAAAATAGAAAAACAGCGGTCCCAGCTCCAATCGAATGACAAAGCTGGCAAAGACGGAAACCGCGATCAAGATCAGGTCCCCCAGGAACAGGATTCGATTTCGGATGTAGATGTGTTCTTTCATTTGGTTGGTTGGTTATTTGGCGGGAAGGTTTGAACGTTGGAGCGTTACTCCCTACCCCTTGCCTGGTTGGATGGTTATCCGACTTGACTGCTGACTACTGACCACTGAAGACACTGGGAGCACTGGGGACACTGGGAGCACCGGGGGCACTCAGACTAATAAGACCAATAAGACAACTATGACCAATAAGACCAATAAGACAACTACGACCAATACAACTACCGAAGGCACTGACCACTGAATACTGAACACTGAATACTGACCACTGCCCCTACCTGCCTCG
>JALUWE010000258.1 GCA_027019845.1 Anaerolineales bacterium
CGTAAACGAGAGCGGAGTTCCCGACTGCGAATGGAAGTCGTAGAAATCTCCTCCCACTTGAAGGGCCGGGCGCGATCTGGCCCACAGTTCCACTCCTGCGACGGATGGCGGGTGGTGCGGCAAGAGATTCAACTGTACCTGCCGGGCCAGTTCCATTTCGGTTCGCAGCTTCATTTGCTCCAGGTTTTTCTGGTAAAGGAGCACATTCTCGATCTGCGCGCCGGCATGTTGGGCGATTGCCTGGGCGAGTTTCATCTCCGGCGACATGAAATCCCCATCTCGTTTCACCAACCCCAATGCGGCAAACTGCGCCCCGCGAATTTGAACGGGCACTAAGGCCAGGCATTGCAAATCATCCAGCCGGATGAGGCCTTGATTCTCGCTGGAGAGAAATACGTCCCCGCTTTTGCGCACACACTCAAGCGCCCCCTCGATAGCGGACAATTCGAAAGCAGGAGCTGGGTAAAACTCCAGGCATCTGACATTTCCGGGGAGCTCGAGTAGGATGAAAACACCTTCGAGCTTGCTGATCAGATTATGTGTCTCGTAAGTCAATTGCTTGAGCAATTTTTCGATTGCAATATGATTGCGGGTCGCCTGCGTGAGGTTATAGATAGCCAACAGTTGATCTTGCGTGTCCACCAACTCCGCGGCCATGCCATTTACGGCCTCGTTCAAAAGTAGCACTTGAGCGATCAAACCGGCGTCTGCCCGCAGCCTGGCTCGCGTTGCGGGCGTGTCCTGAATGGCTACTCGAATTTCGAGGTTTGCAGAAGGGGTAAAAGAAATTCTTTCCGAGATAAATGGCCTTACAGTCTCCGCAGCCGCGGGCCATTGAAACAGCGGCTTGGCGTCTTGCCAGATGGATACGGACGCGGCCCCGGAGGCTGTCCAGGCCTTCGCCAGGGCTTGGAGTTGTCGGGTGTGTTTCGATAGAACTGGAGAGATCATCTCACTTATCTTTTGCCTGGGATTGACATCGTTCAGGGTGTCAAAGCACGTATTGCATCTTCTTCGTTGAGGAAAATCTCAAAAGCCTGATCCAACCTGGTCAGCTCAAACACCATACGAACAGGGGGCTGCAAACCACATAAGCACAAATCTCCCTCTAGCTGCCGGGCACGCTTCATGCCCGATACCAGCGTGGCCAGTGCAGTCGAATCGACGAAGGACACCGCTTTGAGATCGATCACAATCCGGCAATGCTCCGGAGACAGCGTTTGCTCGAGCCACTCTTGAACCAGTGGCGCGGTCAAGGCATCGAAGCGACCTGAGAGCGTTAAAATCTGTACGTTATCGACGGATTTTGATTGTAAATCCATTGATTTTTCCTCTACTGTTGGCGCGCGCTGCTCAGCCACGCTAACGGCGTTTGCAGCAGGAGTTTGACGTCCTGCTTCCAGTTTCTGGTAGCAACGTAGTAGGCATCGGTCACCAAAAGATCATCCAGATCGTGCTTGTTGCTGCGTTGCACGTACCACAATCCGGTAAACCCCACCCGGTATTCATTTCGCTTTTTTTGCCACTGTTCCACCACTTTTTCAGCCTCCGCCGGAGTGAGCGGCTTAACACCCACCAGGCCCAGCTCACCTCGCACCACGTTCCACAGCTCGGGCAGCCGGTGCAATTCCAACCGTTCCAGCCATTTTCCCACCGGCAGGTGCGCTCCGTGGGGGGTGCGTGTGGCAAAGCGGAGTAGTGTTATACGCGGCATGTTGTCATCCGGCTTCTTTGGCGTGCCGATGCGCTCTATCCTGTTGAATAAGCGGCCCGAGGTGAGCAACACCACCAGACCGAGCGGCACGGTTACCGGTAATGATACCAGCAAGAGCACGAGAGCGGCCAGCGAGTTGAAAAGTTTTTGCAAGCGGTTTTCTGCCCCGATGGTCTGCGCCTCCCCGAGCAGGAAGCGATCCACAATTTGGGTGCATTCTGCCTTTTGTACGTCGCATACCCACCCTTTTTGCACGACGTAGTGCTGAATGTTGACCAGTCTGCCCACGTAGGTGTTGTCCAGAATGGTGCTGTTGGACACGGTGGCGCCATCATCCACAATGACATGGGAACCGATCATGGCGCGCGGCCCCAGCTCCACATCCTGGCCGATAAAGCAGTTTTGCCCCACGAAAACCGGTGGTGTCAGGCGCGCGTTGGGGTGAATGAGTGTGTTCCTGTCCACCCAAATGCCGGGCGCCACCTGCCGGACAGAGGCCCCCAGAAAGTGTGCGCCGCGTTTACCATCGGGTTGTGCGAGCAGCCACTGCGCCTCCTGAAAGTCTCGAAAAGTTTCCAATGAACACGGCGGGCTTTCGATCTGGTGGCCGTGTACGGGCAGCCCGGCCCGGATCAGGGCAGGGAGTAGTTGGCGGTGAATGTCAAAGGGAGTGCGTTTTGGTATCCGGCGGAGAACTTCGGGGGCGAAAATGTATACCCCGGTGTCCGTATAGGGGTGGCCGCCCGCTGGGGCATCTTCCACTCCGGTGACTTGTCCCTTAGCACCCAAAAAAACGCGCCCGCCCCGGCCTGAGCGGTGTACAACCACGGTGGCGACGCTCTTGCGCGCCTGATGCTGCGCTAGCGCGGCCCGGATGTCCAG
>JALUWE010000259.1 GCA_027019845.1 Anaerolineales bacterium
TATCGAATTATCTATTCTCTAAATTATCGAATTATCTGCTCTCTAAAACTGCTCCAAAAAGCGCATGTCATTCTGCCAGAAGTAGCGGATGTCTTCGATGCGGTATTTGAGCATGGTGATGCGTTCGGGGCCCATGCCGAAGGCGTAGCCGGTGTATTTTTCGGGGTGGTAGCCGCCGTTGCGCAGCACGACGGGGTGCACCATGCCGGCGCCGAGGATTTCCAGCCAGCCGGTGTGCTTGCACACGCTGCACCCCGCGCCGGCGCAGACGAAGCATTCGATGTCCATTTCTGCGCTGGGTTCGGTGAAGGGGAAGTGGGAGGCGCGGAAGCGGCTGCGTACCTGCTGGCCGAACATGCGGCGGGCGAAGTCGCTGAGGGTGCCTTTCAGGTCGCCGAGGGTGATGTGTTTGCCGACGGCCAGGCCTTCGACCTGGGTGAATTGGATGCTGGCGCGGGCGGTGATTTGTTCGTAGCGGTAGCACATACCGGGCAGGATGATGCGGATGGGGGGCGGGTTTTCGGGGAGGGCGCCGCGCCCGTGGTAGCCGGTGACCGCGCGCATGGCGTGAATTTGGCCGGGGGAGGTGTGGGTGCGCAGCAGGATGGGGTTGTCGCCGCGGTCGGTTTCGGTTTGGATGTAGAAGGAGTCCTGCATTTCGCGGGCCGGGTGGTGGGGGGGGAAGTTGAGCAGTTGGAAGTTGTATTCGTCGGTTTCTACGTCCCGCGAGCGGTAGACCTGGAAGCCCATCTGTGCGAAGATGTGGTAAATCTGGCGCATGGTTTGGGTGATGGGATGCAGGCGTCCGAGGGGGAGGGGGCGCCCCGGCAGGGTGACGTCGAGGCGTTCGGTTTGCAGGGCGCGCTGGAGGGCGGTCTCCTGCAGGGCGTGGCGCTTGGCTTGCAGCGCGGCTTCGAGGCTGTTTTTGACCTGGTTGGCGGTGCGCCCGACGAGGGGGCGTTCCTCTTTGGGGAGGCTGTTCATCTGGCCGAAGACCTGCATGAGGGGCGATTTGCGTCCCAGGTGGGCGATGCGCCACTGTTCGAGGGCGGCTTCATCTGTGATGGCTTCGAGTGCCTGGAGGGCGTTGGCTTGGAGGGTTTGAAGTTGATCGAGCATGGTGGGGTGATTGGGTATTGGGTATTGGGTATTGGGTAATTGGGTATTGGGTAATTGGGTATTGGGTAATTGGGTAATTGCATCCTGAGCGGAGAGCGGATGGAATTCGCTTGAAGTCGAAGGATGGGGATTGGTTCAGTGTTCAGTTTCCAGTTTCCAGTGTTCCCGGACCTCACAGGTCTCAAAGCGCATGGAGATGGCCGGATGTAATCGATTTTGGGTAAAATCTTCCTGCATCGTGTGGTAGTAGACCTGTGAGGTCTCAGCGTAAGTACTGTCAGTGTTCGGTGTTCAGTGTTCCGGGGTGTGCGATGTGTTGAGCTGTCTGACTTGTCTTATTTGTCTTACTTGTCTACCTGTCTACCTCGTTCCTTGTTTACGCTGTTCTTTTGTGCTCCTAAAACATAAAACTCCCATCCCATGCAAGGGACGGGAGGGTTTCCCGCGGTACCACCCTTGTTGGCTGCACTGGCAGCCCACTCGTTCACTGACGGCCGGTTTTCTTGCGGCGATCAGTTCCCCTGTGATAACGCTGGGGGTGCGGTTTGGACTACTAAGGATGACGAGGGGAGAGGGGGCAGGTGCGGGTCATCCTATTCACCCAAACGGCTCGGGAGGGAACTTCGGGTAATTTCCATCGAGCGGGGGTTTCAGTCTGCGCCCGCCGCATCCCTGTCGATTTCCGTTACCGTACTTTCCTCTTTCGTCGCCTGTGATGGGGGTGTTTTATGGTTGGCAGCGTTTATTATCCCCGAAACGATGTTTCTGTCAAGATTGGCGAAGATGGGGCGGGTGGATTTGGATGCCTCCGTCAGCAAACTCAAGAAGGCCTCAACAACGCGAGGGTCAAAGTGTTTCCCGGATTCTGCTTTCAGATAAGCAATGACCTCCTCTCTGGGAACGGCGTAGGGGCGATAGGGGCGCGGGGTAGTCAGTGCGTCCCACACATCTACAATGGCGAATATCCTGGCCGAGAGGGGAATTTCTTCCCCTTTGAGGCCGAGCGGATAACCGCTACCATCCCATTTTTCGTGGTGGAGGTAGGGAATCTCCAAAGCCGGGCCGAGATAAGCAATAGAGGATAGCATTTTGTAGGCATATTCGGGGTGTTTGCGCATGAACACCCATTCCTCTTCGGTGAGGGGGCCTTCTTTCTGCAAAATGCGGTCCGGGATACCCATTTTACCAATGTCGTGAAGCAACGCGCCGCGCCGGACATGAACCAGTTCTTCGTCGCTGACGCCCATCGCGCGGGCCAGATCGAGAGTCAACTTGGTAACACGGAGCGAGTGTTCTCGGGTCTCGTCACTGCGAAGCTCCAGCGCGTAGGCCCATCCCTGGATGGTCGCGTCGTAGGCATTTAACAGCTCGAGATTTGCTTGTGTGAGATTCTGGACGAGTTTTGTGTTTTGCAGCGCGACCGCGGCTTCATTCCCCAGCGTAGTAAGCAAAGATATGTCTTTGTAGGAATAAAAATCGTCCGGGTCTCTCCGTCCGAAGAGCCAAACCCCTATATTTTTATCCTGAATTTTGAGCGCAATCGCCAGCCGCACCCAGGCAAATTGTCCCCGGGCTTGAAGCAATTCCGGCAACGGGGGGTAATACTTACCTGCTGTCTTCAAGAAATAAGTCAAATGAGGCGATGCGTCTTGATCTGCATTCAAGTGTACTTCTCTGGTATACAGCGGATGAAAATAGTTCTCGTTTTCCAAAAGGAATAACGCGGACTGGCGAATCAGCAGGCTTGGTAGAAGTTCTTGGGTCAAAACTTCAACCAGAGCGTCACGATCGGAGACTACTGGGATCTGATCGGCGAATCTTTGGATGATCTCTTCGGGGTTGTAACGGGTGCCGTAGAGCAAACCGTCAACCAGGCGTTGGTATCGTGCGCTCAAGTTTGGTGCCGCAATAATGGCTACTGCCGCCAGTATCAAGCTGATAACCAGCCGGTGAATGGACGATTCCAGGGGTAAAACGCTCAAGGTGGTTACAAAAGTGAAAGCGGTCAGATAGAGCAGATTGAAGCTGTAGAGGCTGATCAGACGATTGGCTCGAAACTCCATTGCTCCCAAATAACGCTTGAAGATGGCGTAAATATAAAAAGCCGGTAAAAGAGGTAATGCCAGTGTTGTAATGTTGAGCACCAACACCAATGATGAATTGAGGGGAACACCCAGACAGGTGGGCAAGAGCCACAAGATGAGGCCCGGGCCAAATGCCATTGCAATGCCCACCAGCATGATCCGGGAAGCCAGCCGGCCAGCCGTTGATGATGTATCGAATGAGCGCCAAACCAGTATCAGCAGACTGCTCGAAATCGCCAGCAATAATCCCAGCAAATAGGCGTTGGTCGGCAAAAGCTGAAACAATTCCAGTATGGCCAGGGCGATAGCCAGCGCGTATAAGGCGTGCAGGAAATGGCGGAGGTTTCCTCGAACAAGCGAATACGGTACGACCAGATGGAGGTGCAGGCTCACCGGCACTAGCAGCCAGGAGAGGGCGTGTAACACAATGGATGAGGCAGCCACCTGCGTGTAAGAAACGATGCCGGCTGCCAGCCAGAGGGCGAGTAGATAATTGAAGGTAATCAATAGCTGCCAGCGCTCCCCGCGTGGTCGCAAGAACAGCCAGATAACGGTCCCGGCCAGCCAGAAAGGCAGGTAAAAAAACAGGCTGCTCAATCGCTGGATACGGCTCTTGAAGGTAATCTCCGGCATGGGCCAGGGGATGGTCGTGGCTTCCCCATTGCGAACAACCGTAAGCGGAACCTGATCGCCGGGTTTGTAGCCGCCAAAACGCACCAGGTTTCTATTTTTTTGAACGGCTTCTACGGAAAGACCGCCGATGGCAATGATTTCGTCGCCAACCTGCAAGTCATTGGGGTTGTGGTCACACGAATCGGGATCAGCGTCACACGCCTCTATGGACACGACTGTCCAAACACGGTTGTCTTCGTAGAGCAACAGGCCCGAATAAGGAGCAAAGTAGGCAAAAGAGAAGGTAAAAAACAAACAGACCAATAAAACCAGCACCGAGATTGGGGCGAGCGATTTGTCTGAATGGCGCAGCTGGTGGTCAAAAGACGCCTTCATTAGGATAGTCCAGAATGGTATCGAGGGAGATTTCCCTGTCACCGATTTTCAATAAGTTTTCTAACGGTTTGGTCTCTCTTGCGAGCAGGTTTTTCAACGGTGCAGGATTGACCAATGAGATGTCCTGAATCATTTGCCAGGTTTTTCTTTGTCGTTCGATCAATTGATAAGTGCAGTAACTCACAGCGCCACTCTTTATCAAAATGCGTTGCGCCTCTCGCAAGGCATTTTCGTCCTGCACCTGGGGGAACAACTCGAGAAACCGTTCCCGTTCGGGATGGTTGGCGGTGCGCGCGTAGAGAATAGCCAGATTGTTTCGGCCTTGTGTCCAATCGGGGTTGGCGGGTGTCTCGAAAGCGTCCAGAATATCATCGCGGATCTGGATGATCTCGCCCAACACGATGCCCAGAGTGCACAATCGAGCGGCCACATCTAAGCTTGCGCCGCCCAAAAGAGCACCGATCTGAAATGTTGCCCCATAAAAAGGCGTGCTTTTGGCCTCGACCACTTTCCAGTAATTCTCCTCCCCGCTCAGGTTTTGGTTGTCCAGGTGTTGTCCCAGAGCAGTTTTGAGCGCCAGCCAGGAAAGGCTGTTGGTAGCCTTTGCTTTGACCTCGGGACTCACTTTTGCCTGATCGAGCACACGGAAGGCCGCGGCCTGAAATGCCAGCGCCAGGTTGGAGGCCGGGCCGTAGCCAACACGCAAATGCTCGCCACGCGGGTCCTCGTCCAGAATGTCATCCACCAGAATAATGCTGATTTGCATACAGGCGATCGCGGCCGCGCCTGGGATAGCGCTCTCTTGCTCCCCTCCGACTGCCTGGCAGGCTAAAACCGGCCAGGTCCAATCAGGACGCGGTCCACCTTCCCATTTCCTAAAAATCTCTCTTATTTCAGGCCAGGCTGCCACCTCAGGGACGTTCAAAAGGTGTTTTTCGATGTTTTCGATGATCATTTTCGTTAACGCACATAGCGTGTGGTTTCCCCACACGCCATGCTTATAGTGCAGGCACATCGAGTGCGCCTAGGCGATCACTGGATCACCAGCAAACTATTAGTACCACCCTCCCCATCCTATGGCAGGAATTGGGGGGCGGAGCGTGTCGGCAATTTCTTCAGGCTCTTCAACGTTCGTGAGCGCGCGTAACACTTCAAGCAGGGGGGCTTCATCATCCGATGAGGTCAGGAGCTCGTGGAAATCCTCTATGCTCATGGGTTTCTACCTCCATAAAGGTATTGTGATGCAAGGTTCCAGATACCCTCCCGGGTTTCATAGGGGTGTGATGATGTTGAGAAGTGCCGTTCTTGCTCCGTTTTTTAATTGATCCAGTGAATTCCCTATATGTAGACCGGTTAGAAACAATCAGGTCGGTTTTCAGCGCAGATAAAGCAACAGACCTGCTCAGGTAGACGACTATTTCCGCCGTACCTGTCAGGCCGGTTACGAAAAAGCTCTGGGTTCTCGACTTCAGTCAGTATCGTCTCAGTATGCTGCCTCGGTGGCATACATCCAACGTCCTAACCGGTGGATGAATTGATCGAGATTGTCAGCCTCAATGGCAAGAATAACTTGCTTTTCGTCTTCGGTCAGATCGAACTCGCTAATCCGCTCGTTACGGTGCCCGTTGAGAATATCAGCACGAAACTGGTTGTCGAGCAGGGCTTTGGTGACAATCGCATTCAGATTTAATTTGGACATCATGCTACTCCGAGGTCTTGCTCAGGAAAACGAGCATATTACCCCGCCCCGGGGCTTCCGCTCGCCAGGTCGGTCGGAGAGAAAGTGTCGCCTCCGCCGGCCACGAAACCAGCCACAACGGCCAGAATCAGCACCGCCAGTTGCATGGTGCGGGGCGTCATCAGGGGCTGAGCCAGGGACAGCAGCTTGTAAATGGTTTTCATCTTGGACCTCCAAAATCTATTTCCAAATTTCGATGTTAATTTTAGACAGTCACTATGAACGAAACTATAAACAACAACAGAGTAGTGGTTGTAAAGTAAGTGACAGAAGTTACGCAGTTCATGCCTGTTGTTACCTGTGTCATGCTGAGCAACCGGCTGTTGCTTGTGTCATTCTGAGCGACAGTGAAGAATCTCGGCGACGGTGGGGGAGACGGGGGACGGATGACCGGCGCGTGGTTATTGGGGGTCGGGGCGACCGGCCGGTCGCCCCGACGGTTGCTGCGCTCTCTCAATGACAGGGTTGCGTGCCATTCTGAGCACTGTTCCTTATGTCATTCTGAGCGGCAGCGAAGAATCTCAGCGGTGGTGAGGGAGATTCTTCGGTCGCTGCGCTCTCAGATTCTTCGGTCGCTGCGCTCCCTCAGAATGACAGGAGGGGGTGCGCTTTTGCGATCTGTGTAAGCTCTGTCAGCAAAAGACGAATGTTAACGAACCTGCCCCACCATCACTTACTCTGTGACCACTACCCAACAACAGAAGGGTTCCCTTTTGCCAGGGAACCCTTCCGCGACCTGTAGATGAAAATTTCAGCAGCTCAAAATCCTGGACAACAGCCCAAGACGGCGGAAGTCAGTGTAAACACTTCGGCAAGCTCAGTGTAAACACTTCGGCAAGCTCAGTGTAAACGCTTCGACAGGCTCAGTGTAAACACTTCGGCAAGCTCAGTGTAAACACTTCGGCGAAGCAGTCTCCTGCGACGATAGGGGAGATTACCTCAGCGGAAAAACGCCGCTTCGCAATGACGTGCCTGAGTAGTTGTCCGAAGTCTACAGTTTCGATCTGCTGGGTTTCAGAGTTATGGATTCGAAATCTGTTCGAAAAAGTCTTCGAGTTCGGGAGAGGGCGCCAGCCCCTCTTCGTTCAGGAAAGTTTTGTAGCGCAGATAATGGTTTTGGGCTGATGATGGGGAACCGGCCCGAAGCTGGCATTGCATGATAGAAAGGTGAATGTCGTCCCGGTAGGGGTCTGTTGCCAGAGCCTTTTCATACAGCCGACATGCTTCGGCAAAATGACGTTGGTCAAACTCCCAATTGGCAAGCTGGATCAGGGCATTCAGATACAGATCGCGGAGTTCGTTGCGGGCTTCGTCTGTCCAATCCATGTAGACGTCCTCCAGGTAATCGCCCTGGTACAACTCAATCGCCCGCCGCCACAGTTCGGCCCGCTCGTGTTCGGAAATGTCTTGTCGCCGGGCGCGGGCTAGATAGTCGCGAAACTCGTCTACATCGTACCAGCAGGTTACATGTGGAGCCAGGCTGTAGCTGTCGCCCTGGTTGATCAGCACATCTTTGCCGCCAATCGCGTTGCGAGTGCGCCAGAGGGTGGCCTGTAAATTGCTGTTGGCCCGGTTGGAATTGAACTCTGGCCAGAAATCCCTCTTGATGTCCGCGCCTCTGGCCCCTTTGCGATCCATGATGTAGAAGAACAAAGCCCGCGCCTTGCTGGACCGCCAGGCGGATTTCTGGAGCAAAGCACCGTTGTGCCATACCCGGGCCGGCCCAAAAGCGCGGATTTCCAGGTGTACGCTACCAGGCTGTGGCGCTCTTTCCCGCGTGCGAAACTGATCCAGACCGGCCTTGAATCTCTCCACCCGCTCGATCAAAGATTTGAGCTGTTGTTGAGCCGGATAAGTATGTTGTGCAAATTTCAGAAAGGCCCGCGCCCGGCGCCCTTCTACCACCAGGAACTGATCGTATCCCAGGCGGGCGGCCCCCTCCAGGGCTGTGTTCAAGAACTCAAGAGCCTCTGCTGGGCGCCCCTGTTCGAAATGCGCTCTACCCAGCAAAAAGGCAGATTTTACGAAATCCTGTGTGTTTTGCTTCGACGAAGCCCAACGATGGAAGGCCTTCTCCAATGCCTCGACAGCCAGCGGCAACTGGCCCATTGCCAGATAAATTTCTCCCAATTTGAGCTGGTAGCGTGCGGACTCGGCCGTGAGATGGCGGACTTTGGCGGCCTCACGCAGCCAATGAAAGGCCTGATTGTAATTGCCGCGCAACTTTTCCAGGCTGGCCAGACCCGCATAAGAAGCAAACAATAAAACTTCGGCCTGATACTTTTTCCCTTTTTCAATGGCTTTCCGGTAGGCCTCCTCAGCCGCATCCCACTCGTCCAAGTCACGGAAGAAATCCCCCAAACTGTTATTGAGATAAATATGATAACGGCTGCTCTCCAAATTTTTTAAAATCTCTTTTGCTTCCTGGAAGGCCTGCCAGGCTTTCTGATATTGCCCGGATTGATAGAACAGAAAACCAATGTTATTCAAGCTGCTCGCGATTAAAGCGGGATTAGCGTGGCGCTGCCGCTGGATTTCCAGTGCCTGGCACATGCAATTTTGGGCTTCTAACATGCGACCAATCTCGTAGTAAATTGTGCCCAGATCGGTGAGAGTCACGCCCCAATCATGCGCGATCTGAGCGCTCAATGCCCGCTCCTGGCTATTGTTCAACAAGCCCTTGAAGCCCTCGATGGCCTGTTCAAGATGCTGGATGGCCTGCTCTGCTTTGCCTGAATGCCCCAGGCAAAACCCCTTGATACGCTCGGTTTGGTACCAGCGAAAATCGGTCTGGTAACCGTGGCTGGAAAGCTGTGCCTGGATTTCGTTGACAAGTGCCAGTGCATCGGAAAACCCGCGCCGGTTCTGCAAAATGATCGCCCTGGTTATTTTGGCATTGATCCACTGGTCGAAGTTGTCGTTTTCCCGAAAGATCGGCTCAACCATATCCAACAATTGTTCCGCGGCTTCGTAGTTTCCCTGTTCGACCAGGGATTTGGCCTGGTTCAAAAACAGTTGGGGCGCCAGTCTCCGGATGTCGGTTGGCGACTGCAACACCTCGTACCAGTGGTTGAGCACCTGTGCTTTACCGGCTACGAACATGTGTTTGGCAGCCTGGTCCATCCATTGTGCCGCCTCTTCCCGCTCGCCAGCAGCCAACTTGTGGAAAACCGCCTGTTCCCATTGCTTGTGCCGATAAAACCAGGCGGCTGCCCGGCGGTGTAGCTTTCGTTTCTTCTCCGGCTCTCTGCGAGCCAGTTGATTCTGTAAAAACTCCCAAAACAACTGGTGGTAGCGATAACTCGTTCCATTGCTGGTCTGGACGCTGGTAATAAAAAGATTGCGTCTTTCCAGCTCTCGAATCAAGTCTTTGGATGAGGGTATCTCCAGCAGATAGCTGGACAAAGGCTCATTAAATTCGTCTACAACAGAGGTCGCCAGCATAAAATCGCGTAGCGCGGCTTTCTCTTTCTGGATTACCTCCGCCGCCAGAAAGTTGTACACCTGCTCCGCCGACGAACCGTCAAAATTCGGCATTTCCCCGCTTGTGATCTGCCTCATCCCCAACAAAATCGCTACGATCCAGCCATCCGAACGTTTCGCCAGCTCGGTGGCTTGCCTGACGGACAGTTTGTAACGGTAATTTTGCCTGACCAGTGCCTGAATCTCGTCTGCGCGAAAGCGCAAATCATCCGCGCTGAGCGCCATCATCTCGCCACGCACATACAGTTTGGCGGTGGGGATGCCGAACTCATTGCGAGAGGCGATTACCAGGCGAACCTGATCGGGGAGGTGATCGAGCAAGGTCTCCACCAGATCGACCACCGGTTGGGTTTCCCCCACGATATGATAATCATCCAAAATCAGCACGCAAAAATCATCAATCGACGTTACGATCTGATTGATGATCTCAACCCCCAGATTTCGTGGTTCCAGATTCTGATTCGGGGCTTGAAAAAGATCGTCCAACCTTTGCCCAAACCCTGGAAACTTTTGCTGGAAGGCGCTGACAAGGTACAACCCAAACTGACGTAAATCCTCATCTCCTGGCGTTATGTGATACCAACACACCCTGGCATCAAGGTCGCTGGCAAAATCCACTAAAAGGGAGGTTTTTCCATATCCAGCAGGAGCGGACAGATACGTCAGCTTACGATGGATATTGTCGTGAAGTTTGTCGATCAAACGTGCGCGCCGTAATGTTTCCCTTCTCTTTTGTGGCTGAAGAACTTTTGATAGATTGATTGGAACAGACATCATAAAGAGAGAAGTCTCTTTTTCGTCGGCGACCGCCCACGCCGAAACTTTGACGGAAATGCTACTCGCCTTTCATCTTATTGAGTTATGAACTCAATATTGGGGCACGATTGTCGAAGCTCGCCTGCGCAATTGTGATTATAATAAGTCCGCCTTACAAAACTCAATTGAACATCATAAATCTGTTTCAGGCGGAAATGAAATAATCGCCCCCACCCGTTGAGGTCAGCGGTAAAAGATACCTGGCGAGATGCACACTCACCCGAATGACACAGAGCCTGCTCCATTAAATCTGACAGGCATCAACTTTCTGGCGATGGTTCTGGCTCTTCCTTCCTCGGCCCGCTGGGAACATGCTCCTCAACGATCAATTTGATAGCTGTTCGGACCTTGCCATCAATCTCAATATCGGAAAATTGTGGAATAAACGCAATCGAAATCCCATCCTTTTCCAGATATTTTGTCGCCAACACGAGGGCTTTGATGGCCTGGTTCACGGCGCCGGCCCCAATGGCCTGCACTTCAGCATAGCGGTGCTCCCGAAACACCCCGGCAATCGCGCCTGCTACGGCGGATGTTCGACTTGTACCTGCAACCTTAATGATGTCCATATTGCGCCTCCTTGAGAAAATTGCGGACGATATTGTGATTTGTGCAGGTTGGCAATTACACAACAGGATGAAAGCCGTGCGTTTTGATTGTACAAGATTTTGATAGAGGAAGCAAGTTGGATTGAAACAGGCTTATGAAAATGCCCACAAAACGCAATAAAGCGGCTCTTGCACTGGCAGGAGGGTTGAGCGCACTCATTTTGCTCTCTTGTGCCGGAAACGCCACGCCATCCCCCACGGCTACTGCGCGCCGGCCCTCCCCCACCCCTCCACCTCCGCCGCCTGCCGCCCAGGCCGGAGAAATCTGGTTACACCCCATCGACGAAATGGCGCTGGTCTACATCCCGCCCGGCCCCTTCCAGATGGGCGCGCCCGCGGACGATCCGTTGGCCGACCCGGCAGAACAACCCATGCGAGAGGTCTATTTAGACGCCTATTGGATAGACCAGACCGAAGTAACCAACGGCATGTACGCGCTATGCGTACTCGAAGGGGCCTGTCAGGAACCCGCGGCGGATGTCTCCCTCACCCGGCAAGATTACTACAACAACTTTGCCTTCAGTGAATACCCCGTCGTCAACGTGTCCTGGGAACAGGCACAAACGTACTGCCAGTGGGCTGGCCGCCGTCTGCCCACGGAAGCCGAATGGGAAAAGGCCGCCCGCGGCACCGATGGCCGCCTCTACCCCTGGGGCAACACCCCGCCCAACTGCAACCTGCTCAATTTCGGAAACCCCGGCCCCGGCCAGGGCGCCTGCTCCGAAGACACCACCGAAGTTGGACGCCATCCTGCCGGGGCCAGCCCCTACGGGGCGCTCGACATGGCTG
>JALUWE010000260.1 GCA_027019845.1 Anaerolineales bacterium
CTGCCCGGTGCCTGGTAGGCCTCGTACCAGTTCGACGGTTCTCCGGTTGTCCCATCCTGGGACCAGACCGGCAAGAGACCCAAAAGGGCCAACCAACCCAGGCATACAGCTTTACCCACCATGTTGTCTCCTCCAAGAGCGGGCGTGCTCCGGCATGTCCACGTAAAGGATGTGCATTGGAAATTGGCGACGCGCACGCCGGAAGGGCCGCGCGCGGATTGGTGCTTCTCAGGGAAATACCCCAATTGTGTTCTGGGGCAGAGCCATCTACAGTATGAAGTTTTCGGCCACTTTGTGCTGCATCTTGACAGGGAAAAAAGTCGGCGGGACGGAGTGTTCGCACGCAGAGGCGCCAAGGCCGCACAGGTTTTTCCCTGCCATCTTGCTTTGCGGCTACACCGCGTGAGTTTGTCCACCCGCAGCGGCCGCGCACGGAGAACCCCGCCTTCCATTCATTCGGGTTCTCGCACCGGACCGAACGACAGCTTCAATTGATTACCACATTTTTTTCTTGACAAGAATTGCCAGAAATTTACCTTTTGGAAGAGCTGCGAATCACGTGTGCGTCCCACCCACCCGGTCCGAGTCTGATTCCGAACGTGAGCCAGAACTAGCCCCGCCCGTCTCCGCATGCGGACGAGGCAGTTGAACATACCTCAGACGTTTTGGTCCCCGCCGCGGTTAGCCCACAGCGGTTGATTCCAGCGGACCTGTTTTGACGTTTGAGTCGCGGCATGCGTCAGCACACCATGAGTTGCCGGTCAATATCGCCCGGAGGACACGATGTCGGTTTTGAGGTTGCAACCATCCACGCGTACCCCTAGAAATCTGGCCGAAAAGGGGCCTTTTTCACCAGGGCGGTTTCATAGGCCAAGCGGTAGCCCGGGAGGTAGGCAGCGGCTTCGTACATGCGGATGCGGACCCCTGTTACCAGCATAGCCATGAACGCGAAAACACATAGCAAAACAAACCACGAATCGCCCGGATTTTGGCTCTGCCAGGCCGCGATGAGAGTCAGATTGGCCACCGCAGCCACCACAGCAACCTGGAAGGCGGTCTTTTTCCGTCCAAAGTAGCGGGCCTTCCTAACGCCTAATTGCATCAGTCGGGCGATTCGGTGTTCAACAACGATTCGCTCTCGATACTGTTCTTTGAAAGCTTCGGTCTTCTGAAACGCGCGGGCCTGTTGCAGCAGCGCCTCCTCAGCATGCACCATGATGGTGCGCCCCCGGCCCTTGCTGCTACTGACACACTGCTCATAGAACGGGCACGGGGTGCAAAGCGCAGCGTCAAATTTAAAGACTTTGGCGTGTTGTTTCGTCCCGTCTCGACGTGTGGTAACGGCGCCGCGATGCCACTGAGTGGTCGTATGTCCCGCCGGACAGGTCACCCGCTCGCCCTCCACATCAATGCTAAAATCTTCCTTCGTGAAGGTGCCCCGATCCGCGATGGGCGGTGCTTTGGCCACCACTTTGATGCCGGCTTCAGCAAAAGCCCGGCGCAACTCGCCCGTCCCATAGGAAGTGTCCCCGATAGCCGTTTCCACTTCACAGCCGGTGTTCTCCGCGCTCTGCTCACACAACGCGATGGCATTGTCCCCATCAGAGGCATTGCCGGCTATCACATCGGTGGCGGTAATCAGTTGGGTCTCGGTATCCACGGCAATGGTGGCTTTGTGTCCATCAAAGCGCTGGCGCTTGCTTTTACGACCATGACGCATCTCCGGGTCGTGCACACTGATAATGCGGTCTTTGCTCACCCCTTGTTTGAGCGTCGCCTGGCCGTGCTCATCTTCCTCGACATCCTGGGCGACCAATTCGGACAACAGGCGCATGGCGTCTTCCAATTGCTGGCGCTGCGGGTCATCGTCGGAAAGCTGCTGTTGGTGTTCGCGGGCTAATTGCAAAAGGCTGCGGGCATCGGAGACCAACGTATCCAAAAGCGTTTTTCGGGCTTCGTCATCATCCCAGTCGATGTCGGCTTCGCCCTTGAGGCTCTTACTAAAATAACGCTGAGCGCGTTTCTTCAACCAGCGGCCCAAGTCCCTCACCGAGACTTGCTCCAGGGTCCGGGCCAACTTGCGGATGCCATCGGCCAACAAATTATAGGTGTCTTTGACCGCGCCACGCCCCAATATCGGGGTGGCATCCAGCGCCGCGCGTATCTTGCGATTCTTGAGAAAACCAATCTCACGCGCATAGCTTAAAGACCGTTCAAAAAGCTCCTGGCCTCGTTCGTTGAGCACCAGCTTCGCCCGAAAAAGCTGTAACGTACTTTTGGCAAAGGGCTGCTCGCACGGCTCGGTACCCAACGCCACGGCCCAGCGAAGGTCAAAGGTCGCCCGATTGACCGCTTCTTCGTCGCTGACGCGGTCGTAGTGCTGCAGAAGCAAAGCCACCGCCAAAAGCGACGGCGGCACACTCCGGCGGCCATTGTTACGACAATATAACTGTGAGAAATCTTCATCGCGAAAAATGCGATGCGCATGCGTAGCCAAAAAGCCATAAAACGTATCGCGCCCAACCTTGTCGAGGTACTGGGCGTCGGCGGTAAAGATGGAAGCC
>JALUWE010000261.1 GCA_027019845.1 Anaerolineales bacterium
CTTTACTCCTTACTCCTTACTCCTTACTCCCTACTCCTTACTCCCTACTCCTCGCTTGGCGGCTCTTGACTGAATACTGAACACTGAACACTGAACACTGAACACTGAACACGGCGATACGTTTTTGGGAGGCTTCTCGTCTTTCAAGATGAACGGTGGCCGCCGAACGAATTTCCATCCAACGATTTTGACGAAAGGAGAGAATTCCATGAACACCCAAAAGCTCTCTCAGTGGCTGGCAGCCTTTGTCATCCTGCTGGCGATGGGTCTCCCGACCGTACACAGCGCGGCCCTGGCCTTCAGCCAGCGCACGGCTCCGACCGCTTCCTATTCTATTGCCTGGCGCGACGCCCGCGGCGGCGGGTTTGGCCTGGATTGCAATGGAGGCAGCACAGGCCAATGCGGCGGCGGGTAACAGCAGAACACGCAGCAACTGTGCAACTGCCAGCCGGGCGGGCATCGCCTGCCCGGTTGGCGCGTCTGGTGCGCTTTTACCCCATGCCCAGGCAGAGAAAACTGCCCCATTGGGGAAACCCTTGCCCGGTCTGCCAGGCCTCACGCTGCGCGAGGGCCAGCGCGCGCGCGGGCGGTTCGCCTTCCAGGAAGTGGGCGTAAAAGCGGGTCATCAGATGGGCGGCGTCTGCGTCCACCACCGGCCACAGGCTGCCGACCACGGTTTGCGCGCCGGCTGCCAGGCAGGTGACGGCCAGCCCCACGTGTTCGTCCCCGCTGTAGATGCGGCTTTGCAGCCCCTTGCACGCGGAGAGCGTGACCAGATCGGGCAAGGGGGCCAGCTCCCAAAGCTGGTCGTTCCAGATGTCGCGGTCGTACAGCGCGATGCCGCTCAGCCGTCCGGTGAACGGGTCGGAAAAGGCGTGGGTGGCGAGGTGTAGAAAAGCGAAAGTGTCGAGGGGGGTGCGGGCGTGAATCGCCAGCAGGTTTTCCCAGGCGGCTTCTTCGCTATGCAACACCGTGCTTTCTGCGCCCAGCATTGCGGTCAGTTCCTCCATCTCTCGGATTACCTGTGGCAAGGGAGGGTGCCGGCCATCGAAGGATTCCACGGCCAGAAGCAAGCCGTTGGAGCGGGAAGCCGCGCCTGCGTTGCCGCGCCGTGCCAGGAGGGTGGCGGTGAAGAGCGAAGGGACGACGAGGGGAACGCAGCGGGCAGCCAGCGGTTGGGGGCGCGCTCCGATGGGCAGTGCAGCCCAGGGCACCCAGTGCAGGAGACGGTGCGGAGCGATGAAAAACCAGGTGTCAGGGGTAAGGTATGGTTCGAGTTGGGGGGGAAACAGGTGTTGGCCCAGCCGGGCCCAATCGTCCTCCGCCAGGGTGCCAGAGGAGCGCGAGGTTTTGCGGCACAAGTCCAGCACCAGGCGGACGCCCGGGAGAAGAGGGGTTTGCCAGAGGGAGACCTCCTGCGGGGTCAGGATCACGCCTGTCAGGCGGTCTGCGCTGAAGTGATAATCCAGCGCCGCCCAGTTGTCGCCTAGTTGGGCGGTCAGGGTGTCACGAAAGTGGGGCAAATGGAAATGCTCGTCCAGGAAGAGGCCGGGCAGGTTTTGCCGTTCGAGGCGGCTTTTGGTCTGATCGTAGAGGCGGTTTTTCTGGCGCAGTTCCTGGAGCAGCGAGGCATATTTGCGGCGTTCGAAGAGGTTGCCGCTGGTGAGATGGCGACGGAGTTGTTCCTGGAGCCAACGAATTTCGGCTTCGAGTTTGCCGAGTTCGGGGGTGTGCGTCACGGTCTGTTGGTGTTGGGAGATCAGGTAATTGTTGAGGGTGTGGGCTTTATTGGCCTCGATGAACTGCAACACATCCTGCTCTGCGTGCAGGCGGGCGGCCAGGGCGACCGCGGCATCGACGAAGGGCGTTTTTTGCGCCAGGAACCCCCCGGCGAGGGCCGGCTGCCAGATGCTGCCGCGCAGCGCGGTTAAGGAGGCGATGGCCTGGCGGTAGCATTCCAGGGCGGCGCGTTCGTCCTGGCTGTGTTCTGCCAGCGCTGCCAACCCTGCCTGCGCCTGCCAGGCGAGCTGCGGCATGACTTCCTCGCTGAGGGCGACGGCCCGGTGGTAGGCCTGCCGGGCGCGTGCATGATCGCCGGCCCCGGCAAAGACGCGGCCCAGCGCGGCCTGACAATAGGCCTGTTCGGGCGTCATGCCCATATCGCGAAAGGCAGCCTGTGCCTGTTCGAGGTGAGCCAGCCCTGTTTCGCGGTCCCCGAGGGCACAAAGGGCCTCGCCGAGGTACAGGCGGGAGACCGGTATTTGTTTTTCGATGCCGTGGGTTTGCACCACGTCCAGGGCTTGCTGCGCGGTCTGGCGGGCCTGGGGGTACTCTTGTTGGTGCAGGTACAGGCGGGCCAACTGGTTGTAGATCAACCCTAAAAAGGCGGGGGTGTCTGCGCGTTGGGCGTGGGTTATGGCCTGGTTGAAAAGTCGGTCTGCCTGGCTGCTGTCGCCCAGTTGGAGCCAGGCCTCGGCAAGGAAATGTTCGCACTCAGCCAGACGCGCGTAGACCTCCTGCTCCTGAAAATACGCCTGTGCGCGTTCAAAGTATTGCACTGCAA
>JALUWE010000262.1 GCA_027019845.1 Anaerolineales bacterium
ACCAATCCCAGGCCGTCCAGTGAATTGGCTATCCCCCAACGGTCGTTCAGCTCTCGCCGGATGTTGAGACTTTCACGGTGAAGCCGCCGCGCTTCTTCGTATTCGCCCAATTCGCGTGCCACCATCCCGAGGTTGTTGAGCGAAATCGCGATCCCAAAGCGGTTACCGATCTCCCGGTTGATCTCCATGGCCTGTTCGAAGAGCTGGCGAGCTTCGGCGTATGCCTCTGTATCCCTGGCAATCAGCGCCAGGTGGTGCAAGGAGATGACCGAGCCAAGCTGGTCGCCGGTTTTCTGGTAAATGGCGCGGCTTTCCTGGAGGAGTTCGCTGGCGTAGGCATAATCCTGGTGCAAATAGGCCACCGCGCCCAGGTAGGTCAGGGCAAAAGCTAAATCGTTGTCTATATTCAAAGGCCGAATGAGTTTGACGCTCTTTTCGAGGGCGGATGCCGCTTCGTCGTGTTTTCCCAAACGATAATAAAAGGCGCCCTGACGGGCCAGTACGCGGCCATAGAGAATCAACAGGGATTCCTCGAGCGACTCGGTAGTGCCGTGTTTCTCACGCAGGCTTTCGGACATCCTGGTAAATAACTCCACGCCTTCTTGCAGCCAGCCGCGGATTTCATAAAAGCGGTAGGCCGCTTCCAGTGCCTTTGCCAGAGAGGGGTATTTTCGATTCTCGATGGCCCAACGGAGCGACTGGCGAACGTTTTCGATTTCCACACCGATCTCGTTTAGCGCGGTGAGCTGATCGCCGCCTCGCAGGGCATCCTCCCGGCGGTGCAGGAATTCGGCGAAATACGCGCCGTGACGGTTTTCCACCAGCGATCTGGATGAGGGGTTTTCGCACAGTTTTTCATACCCGTATTGTTTGAGCACTTCGAGCATCTCGTAGCGCTCGTCGGGGTTTTTGCGCAATAAAGATTTGTCTACCAGGGTAGACAGGTGAAAGAGAGAAGCGTCGGCCACTTTCGCGGCTGCCTGTCGGGTAAAGCCGCCACGAAAAATGGTCAGTTTGCTGAAGGTTTCGCGCTCTCCTTCGCTGAGCAGGTTCCAGGAATACTCGAAAACAGCCCGCAGGCTACGGTGTCGTTTGGAGACGTTGCGCAGGGAGGTGGTCAAAAAATCCAGATTTTGCTCGATCTCGGTGGCAATTTCCTCGCAGGACAACATGCGCACCCAGGCCGCGGCCAGCTCGATCCCAAGTGGAACACCCTCCAAAAGCTGGCAAATACGCACCGCGTAATGCTTGTCGGTTTCGGTCAGGGCAAAATCCGGCTTGACCTTACGGCCGCGCTCAACGAAAAGTTGCATGGAGGGGAACTCTTCCGCCTCCTCGATGGCCTGTTCCGGCGGCACCTGCATCCCATGCACCTGGAAAATCCATTCCTCCTGAAGGCTCAGCCGCTCGCGGGAGGTGACCAGAAATTTGATCTCGGGCGCGTTTTGTAGTATGTCCACCAGCAGATCGGCACCCTCGATCACGTGCTCGAAATTGTCCAACACCAGCAACATCTGCTTGTTGCGCAGATAATTGATCAGTTGTGTGTGCGGTTCTTCGTCGCTGTAAAAGGAAAAATTGATCGTCTCCGCCAGCGTGGGCACAATGAACTCCGGTGAACTGAGCGGAGCAAGCGGGACGAAGTACACGCCGTGTTCAAAATGATACAGTTCCCCTTTGGCGACCTGAATGGCCAGCCTGGTTTTCCCGATTCCGCCCGGCCCTAGCAGGGTGAGCAACCGGCAGGCGGGATCGCTCAAGCGGCCGGCGATTTCCGCCAGCTCCTCCCATCGCCCGATGAAGCTGGACTGCTGGACAGGCAGATTGTTCTCCGCAGGGACGGGCTGTGGGTGTTGGGTGGTTTGCGGTTCCGCCTCGGCTTGTGCGCCGCTTGTTGTGTCCGGAGGATGTTGTTGGGGGGTGCTGATCGCCAGCGGAGTCTCCTCGGGGTCCCCGCTCTGCCTGGCGACAATCCGGTCGAGCGCCTGCGCCATCTCCGTAGCGGTTGGGAAACGGTCGCGGCGTTCTTTAGCCATGGCGATGCTGATCAGGGTGTGGCACTCCTCGGGCAGCTCGGGTTTGTAGTCCAGGATGCGCGGGATCGGATCGGTGATGTGCTTCATGGCGATGCCGAGCGGGGAGTTGGCGGTGTAGGGCAGCACGCCGGCCCACATACGGAAAAGCAGCACGCCCAGTGCGTAAATGTCGCTGCGCCCGTCGATATCCGTGTCCCCGCGCGCCAGCTCCGGACTCATGTAGGAGGGGGTGCCCACCAGCGTGGTGCCTGTAAGGTTGGTCGCTTCGCTGGCAATTTTGACGATCCCGAAATCCGACAGATAGGCGTTATCGTTGCTATCGAACAAGATATTGCCGGGTTTGATGTCGCGGTGGATGATGCCTTTGCGGTGGGCTTCGTCGAGCGCGGGCGCGATCTGGCGTAGAATCCGCGCCGAGTCTGTCAGGGAAATGGTGCCATACCGCAGGCGCTCGGTAAGTGAGCCGCCCGGCATGTAGCGCATGACAAAATAAGGCTGATCGTCTTCCTCGCCGAAATCATAAACCGGCACGATGGCCGGGTGCTCGAGCGCGGCGATGACCTCCACTTCACGCAAGAAGCGAGCCTTGAACTGGGGATCAAAGGTCAACTGGCGGGGAAGCAGCTTGATGGCAACCAGCCGCTTCATCAGCGGATCGTAGGCCAGATAGATGATTGCCATGCCGCCGCGTCCGACACGACGTTCGATGGTGTAGCGTCCGATTTTTTCCGGGATCATGTTCCATGTGCATGGGGAGCAATCTTGTATGATCGCGCTCCTTTTTGGGAGTTTTACGGGTCACTCCAGTAGCCGGACTGAATATACCACAAAAAGCGACGGACTATCGGCCGAGTGTTGGCACTCTTTTCGTTCTCGATAGGTGACAGTTGCCCCAGCTTGCTAGTTTGATCCTTTGGCGTTAGAATTCCAGGCCGATGCCATCTACAAAGCGCACATTTTCCGGCTTCCTTTTATTTTGTTCGCTGCTTGTTCTTGCGGCCTGCAACGCGGGGCCGCCCGCCCGCACGTTGCGTCTGGCGACCACCACCAGCACCTACGACTCCGGGCTGCTGGATGCCATCTTGCCCGATTTCGAGGCCCGCTATGGGGTGGAGGTGGAGGTGATCGCGGTGGGAACCGGGCAGGCGCTGGCGTTGGGCGAACAGGGGGACGTGGATGTGGTGCTGGTACACGCCCCGGCCAAAGAAGAAGCCTTTGTAGAGGCCGGGCACGGCAGCGCCCGTTTCCCGATCATGTACAATGACTTCGTCATCGTTGGCCCCCAGGACGACCCCGCCGGGGTGCGGGCTGCCCCCAACGCGGCCGCGGCCCTGGCGCAGATCGCCCAAACACAATCGCCGTTCGCCTCCCGCGGCGACCAGTCCGGCACGCACAGCCGCGAATTGGAACTGTGGGCGCAGGCCTCTCTTACGCCGCCCGCTTCGGAAGACTGGTACTACTCGCTGGGGCAGGGCATGGGTGCCACCCTGAATTTTGCCAACGAAAAATTGGCTTACACCCTCGCCGACCGCGGCACCTTTCTGGCCTTGCAGTCCAACTTGCCCGATCTGGCGATTTTATTTGGGGGGCAATCCCCTGCCGACAACCCCGATCCCGCCTTACGAAATTTTTACAGCCTCATCCCGGTAAACCCAGAAAAAAACAGCAGCATCCAGGCCGACTTAGCGATGACTTTTGTGGAATGGTTCACCTCCATCCCCACCCAGGAGAAAATCGCGGTGTACGGCCTGGAAAGGTTCGGACAGCAACTGTTTTTTCCCGATTCTGATCTCTGGCGGCGGGAGAACGAAGGAAAGTGAGCGAACGAAGAACGGAGGAACGTGGAAATACTGAAAGATGCACTCGTCCAGGCCATTGGTCTGCTGTTGCGCTTTGACCCCGCTTTGTTGGAGATCGTGTGGCTGACGCTGCGGGTAAGCGGCAGCGCGCTTGTGCTGGCCTGCCTTGCCGGAGTTCCGTTTGGGGCACTTTTGGGGTTGGCAAAATTTCCGGGCAGAAGATGGCTGCTGGTACTGGTTTCTACCGGTATGGGGCTGCCCCCCGTAGTGGCTGGCTTGATCGTGTATCTGCTCCTGTCACGCAATGGGCCGCTCGGCGGGCTGGACTGGCTGTTCACCCCCAACGCGATGATCGCAGCCCAAACCGTATTGGCCTTTCCCCTGGCTGCGGGGCTGACATCCAGCGCGGTGCAGGAGGTTCCCGCGGGGTTGCGGCTGCAAATTCAATCGTTGGGCGCCACGCGTTGGCAAGAGCGCTGGCTGGTGCTGCGCGAGGCGCGGCGAGGCGTGTTGGCCGCGGTGCTGGCCGCGTTCGGCCGCATCATCGCCGAAGTCGGTGCGGTGCTGCTGGTAGGCGGCAACGTGGCCGGGAAAACCCGGGTGTTGAGCACCGCCATCGTACTGGAGACGCGGCAGGGGAATTTCGCGCTCGCGCTGGCGCTGGGCTTCGTTTTGCTGGGGCTGGCCCTGTTGGGGAACGCCATCCTGCTGCGCCTGGAGGCCGGTTCACGCTCATGAGCACGGCGCGCTATCAAGTTGTCGGGCTGCAAAAAAGCTATCGGGGGCGGCTGGTGCTGGACATTCCCCGGCTGACGATCATGGACCGCGAGTTGTTCGTCATCGTAGGCCCCAGCGGCGCGGGGAAATCCACCCTGCTGCGGCTATTGCACTTTCTGGAGCCGCCCAGCCGCGGAGAGATTCACTTCGACGGGCAACGGGTTTCTTTTCCACCCCCGCTCGCGTTGCGCCGCCAGATCAGCATGGTGTTCCAACGACCGGAGATTATCCGCGGAACGGTGTGGCAAAACGTGGCCTTGGGGCTGCGCTTACGGGGCGAAAACCGGCCAGAACGGGTCGAGAACGCGCTGGAAATGGTGGGGCTGTCTGGTTTTGGCGATTTACCCGTGAACACGCTCTCGGGAGGCGAACTCCAGCGGGTAGCGCTGGCGCGGGCGATTGTGGTGGCCCCGCGTGTCATTCTATTGGATGAACCGACCGCCAATCTGGACCCGCACAACGTCCACCTGGTGGAGAAGAGCATCCGGGATTTGCACCACACATCCGGCGCAACCATCGTGTTGGTCACGCACAACATCTTCCAGGCGCGGCGCCTGGCGGAACGGGTGGGTTTTTTGTTGAACGGAAAGCTGGTGGAAGTCAGCCCGGCTGAGCAGTTTTTCGAGAATCCGAAAGACGAACGCTCGCGCGCCTTTGTGCGGGGGGAGATGGTGTATTGATTGGGGGATGGGGATAGGGATAGGGATAGGGAGTGGGGATAGGGATTGCATCCTGAGCGGTTTGGCGTTTATCCTTCCCACAGCACATCGCCCATCATGCCGTCTGGCCAGCCGCGGGAGAGGAAGGCCTCGAATTTTGGCCGTTCGTCCCCGATTTTTCCACTGGGGCCGTGACCGGGGAAGAATTGCGTCTCGTCAGGCCACTGGAAGACGACATTGCGCATAGTCTTTATGGTGGTGAGGAAATCTTCGTGCGACCAGGTGTGTCCCGGGCCGCCGACGAAGATCGTGTCCCCAACGATGATGCGGTTTTCGCCGATGTCGAAGCAGACCATACCGGGGGTGTGGCCGGGAGTGTGGATCGCCCGCACGGTGTGGTTGCCGATCTCGATCAGGTCGCCGTCTCCCAGCGGGCGGTCATACGCCACGCCGAATTTCTCGTGTTCGGCGGGGTGCAGGTACACTGCCGCGTTTGTGGCTTGCCGGACTGCTTCCAGCGCGCCGACGTGATCGGGGTGGGCGTGGGTGAGCAGTATCTTGTCCACCCGCGCATCCCCCACGGTTTCCAGGATGCGTTCCGCCTCCGCGCCGGGATCGATAATCGCGCCGCGTTGGGTCTCCGGACAAATGAGGATGTACATGTTCATCGGCCAGGGGCCGACAGTCAGGGGGATCAATTCGAGGGGCATTGGACTACCAACTTACCAGATACGCTGTCTGTACCACCCGGACCGCGCCTGTTTCGGAATGCAACGCAATGGATTCCATGCGAATGTGTTCGCTGGCATAGTGTACGCCGGAGAGCAGTTTGCCGTCGGTGATGCCGGTAGCGGCGAAGAACACTTCGTCGCTGCGCACCAGTTCGTCACAGGAGAGAATCTGGCCGGGGTCCAGCCCGGCCTCCAGGATAGCGGCCTTCTCGGCTTCGCTTTGGGGAGCCAGGCGGCCTAACATGCCGCCGCGCAGCCCTTTGATGGCACAGGCCGCGATCACGCCCTCCGCGATGCCGCCGATGCTCATCATCACATCTACGTCAATGTGCGTCGAAGCAGCCATGAGCGCGCCAGCGATGTCCCCATCTGAGCGTATCAGCACACGCGCGCCGGCAATGCGGATTTCCTCGATCAGTTCCTGGTGCCGCGGGCGTTCGAGCACGAACACCACCAGATCGCGAACGTGTTTTCTCTTCGCCCGCGCGATCAGCCCCAGAGTCCAGGCGACGGGTGCGTCCATACACTCGGGAACCAGATGGGGGGCTGTCTCGCGGTCGACCACGATTTTGTACATGTACACCGCGGGGTAGGGGGCCCACATGGTGCCTCGTGGTGCGATGGCGGCCACGGAAATGGCGTCGGGACGGCTGTTGACCAGCAGGTTCACGCCATCGACCGGATCGAGCACAACATCTACCTGAGGGCCGCGGCCTGTGCCCACCCGCTGGCCTCTGCTGAGGGGTGAATCATCACCCAGCCTGGTCTCTTCTCCAATCACGATGTGGCCGTCGATGTCCAGGGTGTTGATGGCGTGATACATGGCTTTGGTGGCCTGGCGGTCGGCCTCTTCGCGCTGGCCGCGGCCCATCCAGCGGCCAGCGGTCAACGCGGTGGATTCCGTAACGCGCACCAAATCCATACCGAAGTTGTGTGTCAGGTTTACTTCCATGGTGTTACTTTCCTGGTGATTGGGCGGAATGGTATTCCGCTGTACGTCGGGCGGGTTTGATCATATTTTACGCCATTCGATCAACGCGCCGGCAACCCATGTGGATCATTTTGTACAGCCGCGGGATTTGCTCGCGCAGCACTGTCTCGTTGGTGAAAGTGCCGAAGAAGGGGCCAACGCCGCCGTACTCGAACGCGGCCACCCAGGGGTGTCCCCACTCACCGCCGCGCACGCGTTCCAACACCCACCGGGTGAAACGCCAGTCGTTATCCGTCATCGGCAGGTGATCCATCCAGTGATGTGCCAGGCGTTGAACTCGCTTTTCCTCCATCCCGGCGCGGCGCACCTTTTCGATGTGCTTTTCTCCGAACCACTGGATGCCAGTCAGGTGAATTTCGCGAATGTGCTCAACCGGCAGCGCGAGGATGTATTTTCGCTCGTCCATCCCCAGGGCGCGGGCTGCGATACGGGCGTGGGACACGTCCAGCAAAAACCCGCAGCCGGTGGCCTCGATGATGCGGTGATAGAGTTCCGGCAGCATGTTGATCTGCATCCCCCGGCCTTTGCCGTCGTGTTCGTTTTCGATGATCACATTTTGCGGGCCAAAACGCTCGACTGCCGCGGCCACATCTTGAATTGCCTTTTGCGTCGCGATGTCGAGGTGCTCTCTGGCGCGCGAATCCGCCGGAATTTCGGGGTAATCGCGGGGTTTCAGGGAGATGTGGAGATTGACCAGCGGGGTACGGGTCTGTTCCAACATGGGAACGAATTTTTCCCAAATGACCGGCGATTTGGTTTCGTTGTCCAGCACGCCCTGCCCGGAGCCGGCTTTGAGGGGCAGATGCACGTAGCAGGGGTGCCGGGCTGCAATTTTCTCCACCAGATCAGGCCAGGCGGGGAGCTTGACCAGATCGAATTGGACCTGGCCGGACTTGAGCAGGGCGAGCGCCTGGGGGGAGTGGTTGACGGCGAATTTCATCAGTCTCCCAACTCGAACTCACTACTCAAACTGTAGTAGTAGCGGATGGCGGTCTGGATGCCGTTGAAGAAGTATTCCAGCCCGAGGTGTTCGTTGGGGGAATGGCGGTTGTCGTCCAGGCCAAAGGGGATCAGGGCGAAGGGTGCGCCGAGAATTTGCTGGAACGCGGCCACGACCGGCAGGGAGCCGCCACCCCGGCTGAACACGGGTTCGACTCCCCAGGTTTGGCGGCAGGCGCGCGCCGCGGCCCGGATTTCGGGGGCATCGAGCGGCATTACCACCGGCCAGCAGCCGGATTGGTAGCGGATGTCCATCTGGATTTGCGGGGGAGCGATGCTTTGCAGGTGCTCCTGGAAGAGGCGGGCGATTTCATCGGGGTCTTGATCGGGGACGATACGCAGGGTGATTTTGGCGCCCGCGCTGGCCGGGATGATGGTTTTCATACCCTCCTCGCTGAAACCGCCCCAGATGCCGTTGATCTCGCAGGTGGGCCGCGCCCCAATGCGTTCCAGCAGCGTGAATTCGGGTTCGCCCCACGGCAGGCGCGCGCCGGTTTCCCGCTGCCACTGTTCGAGGGTGTAGCCGGCCTGGTTGAGCAGGGCGCGCTCCTCGGGTGTGAGGGGGCGCACGCGGTCGTAGAAGCCGGGGATGGTGACTGTGCCGTTTTCGTGGTGCAGGCTGGCAAGCATGGCGGCCAACGCCTGGACGGGGTTGAGCACGGTGCCGCCGTAGCTGCCGGAGTGCAGGTCGCGCCCCGGGCCGCGTACGCGGATTTCGAGGGCGACCACCCCGCGCAGGCCGTAGTCGATTTCCGGCGTCCCTGGCCGGATCATGGCCCCGTCCGAGATCACGCCGGTGTCCGCGGCCAGCAGCCGCCGGTTGGCGCGCAGGAATGGTTCCAGGTTTTGGGAGAGGCTCTCTTCCTCGCCCTCCAGCAGCACTTTCACGTTGAGCGGCAGGCGGCCAGTGGCGGCCAAACAGGATTCGATGGCTTTGAGATGCGCGAAGTGCTGGCCTTTGTTATCGCTGGCGCCGCGCGCCCAGATTTTACCGCCCTGGATTTCCGCACCGAACGGGTCGTGTTGCCAGGCATCCAGGGGATCGACGGGTTGCACGTCGTAGTGGCCGTAGATCAGCAGCGTGGCCGCGTTGGGCGCTTCCAGCCATTCCCCATAGACGAACGGGTACCCGCCGGAAGGCATGACACGAACGTTTCGCAGTCCCAATCGTTGCATGTCTGCGGCGACCCATTCGGCGGCGCGCGCCACGTCGGTCTGGTGTTCGGGCAGGGTGCTGATGCTGGGGATGCGTAAGTATGCCTGAAGCTGGGACAGGTAGGCCTGCTGGTTTCGTCCGGCGTGGGCGAGGGCTTTTTCGAGCATGAGGATAGCTTACCACAAAGCGGAGCAGGGAGAAAGAAACAAGACGGGAGCGCGTGTGACTCCCGTCTTGTTGTGGTGGGTGTTGGCTGAAACCTTACTCGTTGATCATGATGGGCAGGTACAGGGGCGATGTCACTGTTACTGTCATTGTCACCGGGACAGTGAGGTCCCCGTAAGGTGTGTCGTTTTGGATGACCAGGGAGGCGGTGTAGGTGCCTGTATTGGCGATGATGCCAGAGGTAGCCCAAAACGTTACCGTGATGGTGGTCGTGTTCATCCCCGGAAGTGTGCCGGTGATCGGGCTTTCGGTCAGCCAGGGGACATCGGGTTGTTCGGTGATGGTGAAAACGGTGGTCACGCTACCCAGGTTGTCCAGATCGAGCGTCAGCGTGGTGGTCTCGCCTGGAAACAGGCTGACATCGAGCGCAGCCGGGCTGGCGCTCAGTGCCCCGGCTGGGATGTAAAAATCCTGGCCGGTGGTATCGCCGGCGATGATGACCACGGATTGCACATCAGCACCATATTGAGCGGTATAAGTTGCGGTGAAAACTTTGCTGTCCGCGAGGGCGTAGAGGGTGTAGAAACCATCATCTACCGCGGGATCGTCGGGCGTGTCGAGCGCCAGGGCTGTGTAGCCGTCCTCGTTGCTGATCGTTGCGCCGCTCAAGGCCGCGCCGGTGTTCTCGTCGTACACGTTTCCGACGACCAGCCCGCCCGTAGGAGGCGAGCAGGTGAAGGTGGTGTTGATACCGACGTTGTCCACCTGCCACCACCATTCCCAGGTGGCGTCGTAGTAGTGAAAACGCACCACCACATCGGACTGGTTGGCGGCAATGGCGGAGATGTCGAGGGTTACATGCCCGTTGGAGTCGCCGTCGTTTTGGTCCATGCGCCAGACGTTCGTCCAACTGCCGCCTCCATCGGGGCTGACATCCACTTCCGCGATTTCGAAATTACCGGAGCTGTAGACGTTCAGATCATAGTCGAATTCCAGGGTGACGGTGGTCACGCCGGTCAGGTCGATTACCGGCGAATGCAGCTCGGTGTCTTGTGAGTTGCCCGTGCCATAGAAATCGCTGTCCACGATGGCAAAGCCGCCGCTGCCGCCAGTCAGGTTACCGCGCCCGCCGGGATCGTCGAAGGCCCAGACTCCCCCGGTGCCAGCGTTGTCTATGACAGTCCAACCTGACGGAAGGCCGCCGGATTCGAATGTTTCCACCAGAGGCCCATCGAAGGAATACCCCGGCGCGGTGCAGGCTGCCAGGTTGGCGTCCAGCGCGAAGTCCTGCTGGGTATCGCCGCTGACGCTTACATTAGCCACTGCGGCCAGATAACCATCCACCCAGGCGTCTACCGTGAAGTTGTACACATCCGCCGGGAGGGTAACGCTGTAGTAGCCGGTAGCCGGGTTGGTCCAAACCGGGTTGCCGGAATAGCCGGTGATGTTGATCTTGGCATACAACGGCCAGCCGGTGGTCGAATCGGTCACGTAGCCGTCTACCACATAGGTTGGCGCGGGGTCGAGTGCGAAATTCTGGGTGGTGACGCCGCCGGAGATCACGGTGACGCCGGTAATGGTCCCCGGCAGGTAGCTGAACGCGCTGGCGGTAACGGTGTAGGTGCCTGCCGGCAGGGTGGCGGTGTAGAACCCGTTGGGGTCAGCGAAGGTGATGAAGGTCTGGGTAAGGCTGAGGGTGGCTGCGATCTGCGCGCTGCCGATGCCTGCGTTGTTGCCGCTGTCCGTCACCTGGCCGGTCAGCTTGCCGGAAGACCTGCCGCAGGAGGGGATGCGGAAGACGCCGATGCGGGTGTTCCAGTTGAAACCGGAGTCGTTCACATCGTGGTATTCGGTGGTGTACCAGAAGGTGCAGCCGTCCACCGGGTCGACGCTCAGCGCGGAGTAGTCGCCCCAGCGGTAGATTCCGGTCTGCACCCCGCCGCCCTCGATGATGGACTGCTCTGCGTTCAGTGTGCCCAGCGGGTCTCCGGTTTCACGGGTGGCGTAGCGGATGGCCGGTTTGGTGGTGCTGCTGGAGACGCTGTAGCCCAGTGCGATGTTGCCGCTGATGTCCATGGCAATGCTGCCCATCCAGCGGCTGTCGGTGTCGGGTGCGTAGGTGCCTTCCTGGTAGAGCGAGTAGCTGCTGCCGGTTTTGCGCACTTCGAACCAGCGGATGGCGGCCCGGTCGCTGCCG
>JALUWE010000263.1 GCA_027019845.1 Anaerolineales bacterium
CCGCACCCTATGCTCCTCTCCCTCCTCCTCACCCTCCAGCCGCTCCAGACCGGCATGGAAGACCCGCAAAAACCGCCCCCCCCGTGGTGGGGGCGCGCCGCCCATGCCCTGTTGCTCGACACCGTCCGCAGGCAAAACCCCCGCCTGGCCGAACAACTCCACGCCGCTGACCAGGCCCCCCGCCCGTTCACCGTCTCCACCCTGATCGGCCCCTCCACCCGCAACGGCCTGCAAACCGGGCGCGAATACACCCTGCGCCTCACCTCCCTGCACGAAGACCTCTCCCGCCTCCTGCTGCACGCCGCCGAAGCCGGCCCCCTCGCACCCGGCCACACCGTCGAACTCGACTACCTCCCCTTCCGCGTCACCCGCATCCAACCCGCCCCGTCCCCCGATCCCCAATCACCAACCGAAAACCCGGATTCCCAAACCGCCTCCCCCTGGGCCGCCCGCACCACCTACCAGGAACTCAGCGCGCCCTGGCTGCTGGCAAAAGAAACACCCCGCCGCCACATCAGCCTGCAACTCACCAGCCCAGCCTCTTTCAAAACCCGGGGGCGCACCATGCCCATCCCCCTCCCAGACCTGGTTTTCGGCAGCCTGCTCCAGCGCTGGAACGCCTTCGCCCCCGTCGTCTTCCCCGACGAACTCAAACGCTACGCGGCCGAATGCCTGGCCATCAGCCGCTTCGACCTCTCCAGCCGCAGCGTGCAGACCAAATCCCGCGGCCGCCGCGTGGGCGCCATCGGCCGCATCACCTTCGTCTCCCTCAATTACGACCGCTACTGGATGAGCCTGACCCACACCCTGGCTGCCTTCGCCCTGTTCTCCGGCATCGGCGCAGGCACCACCATGGGCCTCGGCCAGGCACGCAAAATCGATAAGCCCAGGTGACAGTCACTTCCAAAGTGACTGTCACCTGGGGGCACAAACAAAGTCCCGCCTCCCATGCCCCCTCTCTACCTCACCCACCAAAACGCCAAAATCCGCATCCGAAAACGCCGCCTGCTGGTGGAGCTGGACGGCGAAACGCTTGTCCACCTACCCATCGGCCACGTATCCGAGATCGTCATCTTCGGCAACATCGGCCTGACCACCCCGGCAATCGGCCGTTTGCTGGATGAGGGCATTCCCGTTGTTTTTCTGCGCAAAGACGGGCGCTACCGTGGGCAACTACAAGGCAGCCTCACCCCGCACGTCCCCCTGCGCCGTGCTCAATACCGCGCCCTGGAACGCCCCGAACTGGTGCTCGAGCTTGCCAAATCCTTCGTGCGTGCCAAACTGCGCCACCAGCGCGCCTTGCTGCAACGCCACAACCGCGAGCGCAACGACCCCGACATCCGTGCAGCCATCGCCGACGTGCAGGCCCACCTCGCCCGCCTGCCCAACAAAACCGCGCTCTCCTCCCTGCGCGGCCTGGAAGGCGCGGCCACCGCGGCCTACTTTCGCGGCTTACGCCGCCTCTTCGACCCCAAATGGAAATTCACAGACCGCAATCGCCGCCCCCCGCGTGACCCGGTCAACGTTCTGCTCTCCTTCGGCTATACCCTGATCACCAACGCGCTCCACGCCGCAGTGCAGACCGTGGGCCTCGACCCCTATGTAGGCTTCCTGCACGAGGTGGCCTACAACCGCCCCGCGCTGGCCCTCGACCTGGTGGAGGAATTTCGCCCGGTCGTGGACGGTATCGTACTGTGGGCCTGTAACAGCGGCCAGGTCACCCCCGAACACTTCCGCTCCGGCCCGGCAGACCGCCCCATCATCCTGGAACAGGAAGGCAAACGCCGCTTCTTGCAGGCCTACGAAACCCGTATGGCACAGAAATTCACCCACCCCCGCCGCGGCCTGCGCCTCCCCCTGCGCCAATGTATGATCGAACAGGCCCGCCAAATTGCAAACTGCCTGCAAAACGACACCCCCGACTTCCGTGGTATGGGATTCCGCTAAACAGTATTCAGTAACCAGTATCCAGTATCCAGTATCCAATACTCCCTTGCCCCCATGCCCCGCGCCTTCTACCTGATCACCTACGACGTGCCCGACGACAAACGCCGCCTCAAGATCGCCAAACACCTCGAAGCCCTCGGCGATCGGGTGCAATACAGCGTCTTCGAAATCTGGCTGACCCCCAAAGAACTGAAAACCCTGGTCAGCCGGCTGGAGAAAGTGCTGGAAGAAGAGGAAGACAGCGTGCGGATATACGCCCTGTGCGAGGCCTGCCGCGGCAAAGTCCGCATACACGGCCTGGGGCAAGTCAGCCCGCCTCCAGGCGTGGTGATACTATGAAAACCATTGCGCCAGATGTCGAAATCCACTACAATGGGGTGGCAGCCCTGAAGAATGCGTACCCCTGCAACCGGAGCGGCCCGAATCAGGGGTTTGTGGCAAAGGGGTGCGCAAAAAAGGCCGCGAAAAAAGCCTGCAAAAGAGTGGAAATGCGCGTTAGTGGCGCGGTGGCCCAAAAAAACGGGCAAAAAGCGGCCTTAAGTGGGAGGTGAAAATTCCAAAAACAGGGACCAAAACAACAAATGCCCTCACGGGCATTAAGACCTA
>JALUWE010000264.1 GCA_027019845.1 Anaerolineales bacterium
CCTGGTGGGGGATGGAGCGCGTCCACCGGCCCTTGCGGGAGCAAGGGGTGCTTGCGCCGGCCTGAGCGTCGTCTGGCCTTTGGAGGTAACTCAGAATGAGGTCCCAAACCCGTGACGGTCACCCGTGTCACCCTTGACCTCACGACAGGATATATGCTATAATGGGTGCAAGTTAGGCAGAGATGGCCTGGATACCGGGCACTTGTGGGAACCATAGGGGTTGCGCTGCAGTCATCTTCCCCCGGTGGTGCCCAAGGTGCCCGGTGTTGTGTTCCAGGCGCTTGGGGGAAGGTCTCGCCTCAACGGCGCGGAAGGCACAAGCGCCTCACGGTTTCGCCCCGGATTCTGCACCGGTGCGCATAGGGCTTGGAGTCAGTGTCAGTTTTCGCTGGGGAACGACGCACGGGCAGCTCCTGGGAATCAACCAGATGACGATGGGTCGGCTAAACAGGGTTCGAGGGTGAGAGTAGCGGGTTGCTTGGGGAGGATGTGAATGGTGGTTCGACGGCGAGAGGGTAGTCATCAGAGGCAAAGGGGGATTGGGGGGTTGCCGACTTTTTAACTCGGCGCGGGCCAGCGTTCCGCAGGTTGGTTTCCGGGCGTTAGCCGTTTTTGGTCTGGGGGGGGGCCGGCGGCACGACCGCAGGCTGTTGGACAGCTGTATACTCATAGCGAGGGGGGAGCATGGGCAATACAGAAAAAACAAGCGGGTCCAACAAACAGGACACCAATTGTTGGGGTCCTGTCGTTGAGGTGAAAGGGATAAAGATCCCGCTGGTCGCGCTAGCCTTGCTTGTGATCGGTGCAGTTGTGGGACCAGTGGTAGCCTATGTAACACCAGGCATCCTTGACCCCTTGATCGAGATTCGAGCCAGGGAAATTGTGGAGGCTCGACCAACCTGGACGCCAGCGCCGACCTACACCCTCTATCCTACCCTCACGTCATATCCCACTTGCACACCAGTGCCTACGCCGACGCCAACCAACACGCCTACACCCACTAGCTTACCTACACCGACGCCGTCGGTGCTTCAGACTGAGGTGATTGCTATCAAAACTTTCCATGGCAGATATGTCACTGCTATGGATGCAGGCTGGAACTGGGAGCTTAGGGCAGAAACGGAAGTGCTTGGGGACTGGGAGAAGTTTGTTCTACTCCATTTGGATAACGGCAAAGTTGCTCTCAAGACTTTCCATGGCAGATTTGTCAGTGCTACGGACAACACGGGGTGCTGTGACTGGGTGCTTAGAGCAGAAACCCGAGAGCGAGGTATGGCAGAGGAATTTACCTTGGTTGACCTGGGTAATGGTAAGGTGGCTTTCGAGACCTATTATGGCAGGTATGTCACTGCTTTTGATGCTGGACGGTGCTGGATGTTGAGAGCAGAAACCCAAAAATTGAGCACCTGGGAAGAGTTTACGGTAGTGCCTTGGGGTAGCACTACAGGGAACACAGAAGACTAGTATTTGACCACAGTGATTATTAACAGGACTTACGCGGTTAACAGTTGAGCGGTAGCTACTTTGCCCCGCAAGGGAGCAGGGGCAGGCATTCCGCCGGTAATCAGTTCCCGCTGCAAGCTGTTAATTTTCGTCCAGCATAGGGCCAGGAGTTTTCGGCCAGGATGGTCCACCTTTGGAGAACGACGCACGGGCAGCTCCTGGGAATCAACCAGATGACGATAGGGCGGCAAGCTGGTTTCTGAGCGTTGGCCGTCTTGGGTCCGGAGGTTGGGGGCCAAAGGAGAGAAATCACGTGAGTAAAGAGCGAATCGCCAGCACCTTCGATCTGGTGGCATCTACCTTCGACCGGGTTGGGCCTCGGTTCTTCGCTCATTCGGGGCGCCGTCTGGTGGAGTTGACCCAGATTCCCAGCGGGGCAGAGGTCTTGGATGTCGCCACGGGCAGGGGAGCGGTACTCTTCCCGGCAGCCGAATGGGCCGGGTGGCGTGGGCGCGTCATCGGTGTGGATATGTCTGTGGGGATGGTGCGTGGGGTTGCGGCGGATGTCAGGCGGATGGGCTTGAGGCAGGTCGAGATATGTCAAATGGACGCCGAGCGATTGGGCTTTGCGGATGGTTCGTTCGGCTTTGTGTTGTGTGGGCATTCGATCTTCTACTTTCCCCAAGCACTGCGTGAGTTTCACCGGGTGCTGAAGCCGGGAGGCCGGGTAGGGATGACCATCGTGGCCCAGGGTTGTTGGGATTGGATTCTTGAAGTGCTGGATCGCTACTTGCCTGAGGGGGGCTCTGGGGAGGAGGATGAAGGGGAGGAAGCGGAGGGTGTGGCGATTAACACGGCGGGTGGGTTGGAAGAGATTCTGAGTCGGGCGGGCTTTGAAGGCATTCGGGTGGTCGAGGAAGCGATGGATCTCGTCTACGGGGATGAAGAGGAGTGGTGGTCAGCATTGAGGACGTTGGGGGTTCGTGGGGCGATAGAGGAGTTGGAAGCTGGGGCGGTGGAGAGGCTGAAGGCGGAGATGTTTGGCCGCTTGCAGGCTTTCAAGCGGTCCGATGGGATACACGTGCTGTATCGTGTG
>JALUWE010000265.1 GCA_027019845.1 Anaerolineales bacterium
GGCGCCCCCCTGCCCGCCCCTGGCACGCCGCCCGTCACACCCACGCCCACCCCCCTGCCCGCGGCGCGCATCGCCAGCGGCGATTACGCGCTGTTCCTCGGCGACTGGGAGGCCGCGGAGCAGGAATTCCGCCTGGCGCTGGAATCCGGCGCCGGCGACGAGACCGCGGCCGCGGCCCTGATCGGGTTGGGCCGCGTGCAATTCCGCCAGGCCGCCTTCCCCACCGCGCTGGACACCTTCCGCCAGGTGCTCGACCAATACCCGGACAGCGGCAGCGCCCCGGCCGCGCACTTCTTCCTGGCCCAGGTGCTCTTCGAGCTGCAACGTTACGACGAGGCCGCGCAGCACTACGCCCAATACCTCTCCCTGCGCCCCGGGCTGATCGACGCCTACGTGCAGGAGTGGCGCGGGGACGCCCTCACCGCGGCGGGCAGCTACGATCAGGCCATCCAAGCCTACACCGCGGCCCTCGACGCGCCGCGGCCAGGCCCCCACGAACCCCTGGAGATCAAAATCGGCCAGACCCTCAGCCTCCAGGGCGACTACCCGGCCGCGCTCGCCCTCTACGACGACCTCTACGCCCGCACCGCCAACGACTTCCTCCGCGCCCAAATCAACCTGCTGCGCGGGGAAATCCTGCTCTTGCAGGGCGACCCGGCCACGGCCTACGCCTACTACCAGGACTCGGTGCAAAACTACCCCCTCGCCTACCACACCTACCTGGCCCTGATCCAACTGGTGGAGGCTGGCGTGGCCGTGGACGAACGGCAACGCGGGATGGTGGACTACTACGCCGGGCAGTACGCCCTGGCCATCGCCGCGTTCGACCGTTACCTGATCAACGTCGCGGACGCGCCCCACGACGGCAGCGCGCACTACTTCAAGGCCCTGGCCCTGCGCCAACTCGGTGAAACCACCCTGGCCGCCGAAGAATTCCGCGAGCTGATCGACACCCACGCCTCCACCGACGCATACTGGGACGACGCCTGGGAGCAACTCGGCTACACGCAGTGGGCTTTCCTGGGCGACTACCCCGCAGCCATCGACACCTTCCTCGGCTTCGTGGCGCGCCTGCCCGACCATCCCCGCGCCGCGGAGTTCCTGTTCTTCGCCGCGCAGGTGGCCGAGCGCGACGGCCAACTCGAACGCGCCGCCCGCCTCTGGCAGCGCATCCCCACCGAGTACCCCACCCACGCCCTCACCTACCGCGCCCAATTCCTGGCGGGCATCACCCTCTACCGCCTGGGAGAACCCGGGCTGGCCCAGGCCGCGTTGCAGCGCGCCCTCGAAATCGCGGCCACCCCCCAGGACAAGGCCGCGGCCGCACTGTGGATCGGCAAAACCGAGGCCGCATTGGGCTTCCCGGAGGCCGCAGCCGTCACCTGGCAGCGCGCCGCCAGCTTCGACCCCACCGGCTATTACAGCCAGCGCGCCCTCGACCTGATCGAAGGCCGCCAGCCGTTCAGCCCCCCGCAGGTGGTCGATTTCGTGATCGACTGGCAGGCCGAGCGCGCCCGCGCGGAGGCGTGGATGCGATCACGCTTCGCCCTCCCCGAGGGGGTGGACCTGTCCACGGTGGGGGACCTGGCCGCGGACCCCCGCTTCGCCCGCGGCAGCGAACTGTGGCGCCTGGGCGAGTACGAGCTGGCGCGGCTGGAGTTCGAAGACCTGCGCCAGTCCATCCAGAACGACCCCGCGGCCAACTACCAGCTTGCCAACTACCTGCTCGATCTGGGGCTGTACCGCACCGCCATCTTCGCCGCGCGGCAGGTGCTCAACCTGGCCGGTATGGACGACGCGGGCACGCTGGGCGCGCCGGCCTGGTTCAACCACGTGCGTTTCGGGCTGTATTACCGCGAGCTGGTGCTGCCCCTGGCCGAGGAATACGGCCTGCACCCCCTGCTGATCTGGAGCCTGATGCGCCAGGAGAGCCTGTTCGAGGGCTTCGTGCGCTCCCCCGCGGGCGCGCGCGGGCTGATGCAGATCATCCCCTCCACCGGCGACCACATCTTCAACAACCTGGGCTGGCCCCCCGGCTACACCGCGGAGGACCTCTACCGCCCGGCGGTCAACCTGCCCTTTGGTGTGGACTACCTGGACGAGCAGTTGGCGCGTTTTCGCGATGACGCTTCGGCCCCGCTTGGGGATGCCTCTCCCACCGGTCTCCCCGTATACGCCGCGCTGGCCGCGTACAACGGCGGCCCCGGCAACGCGGAGGTGTGGCTCTCCCTGGCGCAAGGCGACCCCGACCTGTTTCTGGAAATCGTGCGCTTCGAGGAGACACGCAACTACATCCGGCGGGTGTACGAAATTTTCGCCATCTACCGCCGCATTTATGACCGCACGCCGTGAACGGCACGTGGATGAGTGTTCTAGTTTTCAGTACTCAGTTTTCAGTGCCTTCAGTGCTCCCAGTTCCCCCCAGTTCCCCCCAATTCCTCACAGTTCCCCTCAGCCCCCCCAGCTCCCTCAGTTCCCCACAGTTCCCCACAGCCCCCCCAGTTCCCCCCACTGACCCCAGCACCCCCACCTG
>JALUWE010000266.1 GCA_027019845.1 Anaerolineales bacterium
TCAAACCGATGTGGCGGGTGCTCCTCAACGGCAAGGACCTGAGCTACATCGGCGGACCGGAGGTACCCATCTCCCCCGGCGATGAAATCAGCGTCTTCCCGCCGGGGCGCTGAGCGCGTCCCAGGACGGTGAAAAACCGGGACAGGGCTTTTCCTGTCCCGGTTTTTGATTCCGGGGGTACAACCAGGTAGGTCTGCATTCAACCGTGGTCGCCGCAGGACGGGTGCCTGCACCCCATAGGGGTGTTCCAGCCCGTCCATATTGTGACAGGCTGAAAGCCTGTCCTGCATATATTAAGAGCCTATCCGAAAAGTCCGGCGGCGTGGAAGGTAATCCAGGCACAAGCGAAATGAAGCATAGCCAGGTAGTTTTTGACCTTTTTCTCCCAACGAATGAGCAGACGCCGGAAGCGATTGAGCCAGGAATGGGTGCGCTCGACGACCCGGCGTCGCGCCCGGTAGTTGGGTATCTTTTCCTTCAGAGCGGTTTCTTCACCGCGGATGCGGATATGGGCCGTATATCCCCATCTGTCCAGAATATCCCGTACTTCATCGTAGTCATAACCTTTGTCAAGGCTCATATTCCGGGGTTGTTCTGCCGTTGGCTGCGGGCGGTCAATCACTATCGCCTCCAGAGTTGGTTCCGTCAGTTTCATATCGTGCCGGTTCGCTCCGGAGACAAACACGGCAAGGGGGATACCGTGACCTTCCGTCAACAGGCTGCGTTTCGTACCCCTTTTGCCCCGGTCGGTGGGGTTGCGCCCGGTGGCTTCTCCCCCCAATGGCGCTTTGGTCATCGCCCCGTCCATCGCTTGCCATTCCCAATCCAGTCCCTTTCGGGCGTCATACTCCACCAGCCCGGCCTGCCACATCTTCTCGAACACGCCCGCCCGACGCCACTCCTGAAAACGGTCGTGGACAGTACTCGGAGCACCCAGAACACGAGGCAAGGCTTTCCACTGACACCCTGTGCGAAGGACGTAGAAAATGGCATCCATTGCCTGTCGGTCGTCCATTCGGGGACGCCCCGGCTTTTTCTTTGGCTTCGGGGGAGGCAACAACGGCTTGATACGCTCCCACAGTTCATCGGAAATCCGGTAATTCGAGTCGATAGCGTTCTGAATTTGTCTCATCTGCTCTCTCCTGCAGTTTGATTTCACTCAGAACATATTATCGAACCAACATCAGAAATCCGTTAGCGTTGTGTTAGATAAACACCAGAATTTGACTTGAAACCCAAATCCCCCCTATCTGTTCTATTTTTCGGATAGGCTCTAAGTGCGGATCTACCGGGGCCGCTGCCCCGTATCCCCGGCGTTCGATTTTCCCAGAGGATGCCATGTTACTCGACTTTGGCCATTTTAGGCAGAGTAACAGGCTATATCTAGCAGGGCCAGCAGGGGCTGTTGCGGAATTAGCACCAGATCGTCGTCGGAGGACGACATGTTGTAATTCCCACCGCGCCAAAGGTCCCGCCGAACGGCTGCCAATGCGTCACTGAAGGTCGCCTCCGCCTTCGGATACCAGGCGGTTTGGCGAACAGGCAACGTTTCCGGGTGGAGCACTTTAGCCATCAACACCACCAGGCTGAAAACACCTGACAGGCAGGGTGTGGTACGTTCAACGGCCCGGTCCGACCACTGGCGTTGCGTTTCGAATCCGGGATGGGCTCGTGCCTCTTCAAAAGAGACCTCGATATTCCAACGGGCAATGAACCAGATGAGAATCTGCTCCGCCGTGACCGTAGGGTCAGAGCAAAAGTACGCGGCGGGCTTGAAACTGTCTTTCGGGCAACGCACCAGAACCCAGCGCATCGGGACAGGATCCAGGCCTGGTGTATGCCAGAGGGAAGTTCCCGTCACGTATTCGATGGTTTTCTCCACTCCACCATACCAGGTCACTGTGAGTTGCTCCCACACGGTGTTCGGGTCTGCCAGCCGCGCCGCCAGGCTGGATTGGCGAGTACCCTTCCTGGGCTTCGGCCCACGCTTACTCTTGGGTTGGGGGGCGGGCGGATCGAACAAGCGCGCATCCAGACGCAGACGCGAGACCAGTTTGACGGGCCGTTTGAGCCGCTGGCAACGCTGGGCCAAGGCGACGGCGGCATACGACCCGTCGCCCACCAGGATGATCTCCCGTTCCGGTTGCCAGCGCCGCACTTTCTGGATCATAATATCCGCCCAGCCCACCAGAGTGCGGTGGCGTTTGTTCAGCCTGGCACTGGTTTTGGGCGACAGCGTTGGAAGCGTCATAAAGGGCAAAGCCCACCATCGAGTGCTCCAGGGTACCGGAACCACAACCGCCAGCACAATCCAGCGGATGCCCAGTGTTTGGTTGACTCGGCTCACCGTGGAGCGGATGGGATCGCGAAACCAGCCCTTATACTTGATCTTGCGTCCCCACCGACGTTCCAACGTTTCGTCAATCACCAGCAGCAGGGGCGCCCCGGGAGGCAAACAGAGCAAGATGATCAGACGGAGCAGAATCTTGCTGAGCACCCAGGGTGACCACCTGG
>JALUWE010000267.1 GCA_027019845.1 Anaerolineales bacterium
ACCTCGCCTCAAGGGAAACGGACGGCGGCTGGCCATCCCAATCAAACTGCGCGACCAAACTCTGGGCGCGCTCAACCTCAAATTCGAGGACGAGGAAGCCGCCCGCAAAACCGCCCCCGTATTGCACGAAGTCTCCAACCGCCTGGCGATAGCAATAGAAAACGCCAGCCTGTTCCAGGAAACACAGCTCGCACTGGCTCGCACCAACGCCCTCCTGCAAGTCAGCCGCTCGGCCATCGCGTTCGAAAGCCTCCCCGACCTATTGCAAACCGTAGTGGACGAGGTGGCAAAAACCCTGCCCGCCGACCGGGTGACGCTGATCACCTTCGACACACAGGCCAAAAAAGTCACCAATTTCGTCGGTGGCGGCCCGGGGATCGGAAATGTAGTCTTTTCCGTGCCCTATGAGGAACTGCTAAACGGCCTGAGCGGGTGGGTGATGCGGGAACACAAACCGGCCATCTCACCCAAAGATGTTCCCGATCCACGAGAAAGCCCCGAAGTCCAAAAACGCCGCCGGGAGACCAACTGTGGCAGCATCATCGTTGTGCCCCTGATGTTCCGCGACAACATACTGGGCACAATGACCGCCATCAACACCCCTGCCCAACCCGATTTCACCGAACAAGACGCAGAGTTGATGCTAGCCATGGCCAACCAGACCGCAGCGGCCATCGAAAACGCACTGCTGTTCGAGCAGCAGCAACGCCGCACCCTTCAACTTCAGACCGCAGCCGAAGTCTCTCGAGCGGCATCCTCCATCCTCGATCTCAACGAGCTGCTGCCACAAGCGGTCGAATTGATCCGTGAACGCTTTGAACTGTATTACGTCGGCATCTTTTTGGTAGACGACGCCAACGAGTGGGCCATCTTGCGCGCCGGAACAGGAGAGGCCGGCCGTGTGCAACTCGAACGCAACCACCGCCTCGCCGTGGGAGGCGAGTCGATGATCGGCCAGGCGGTTGCTACCGGCAAGGCACGCATCGCGCTGGACGTTGGGGAAGAGGCCGTCCGATTCCAAAACCCCCTGCTGCCAGATACCCACTCCGAACTAGCGCTCCCGCTGCGAGCGCGCGGCCGGGTGATCGGTGCGCTAACCGTACAAAGCACCGAACAGGCCGCCTTTTCCCCAGAGGACGTCACCACCCTGCAAACGATGGCCGACCAACTGGCAAACGCCATCGATAACGCCCGCCTGTTTGAACAAACCCAGGCGCGCGCCCAAGAACTGGCCATCCTCAACGAAATGGGGCATACGCTCGCATCCAGACTCGAGCACGACCGCATCATCGAGCACATCGAGCGATACACCAACCGGTTGATACAGTCCACCAGTTTCGTGCTCGCGCTGTATGACAAAGAACAGGATTTGATCTCCTTCCCCCTGGTGATCGAGGAAGGAGAAAAACTCAACATCGCCCCCAGGCAGGCGGCCAACGGGTTGGTAGACTACGTCATCAACAACAAAACCCCTCTGCTCATCTCGGAGAACCTGCCGGCGCGCGCAGAAGAGTTGGGAGTGGACCACCAGACGGTGGGCAAACCTGCCCTCTCGTGGTTAGGTGTCCCCATCCTGATCGGCGACGAAATCATTGGGATGATCTCGGTTCAATCGGTGGAAACCCCCCGCCTGTATTCCGAACGAGACCTGAACCTGCTGCTCTCGATTGCCAACCAGGCCGCCAGCGCGCTCCAAAACGCCAAACTGTTTGCCCAAACGGAACAGCAAAACGCGGAACTGGCCATCCTGAACGAAATGAGCCGCGAACTGAGTGCTACGCTCGATCTGGAGCATACTTTCGAACTCATCTACCAGTATACCGCGCGGCTCATGGATGCCACCAACTTCTATCTGGCGCTATACTACCCCGAACAGGACGAAATCGAGTTCAAACTCTACACCCACGAGGGGAAACGCGTCACCCTTAGGGACCAAAAACGTAAAGCCGGCAAAGGGTTGACCGAATACATCATCCGCACACGCCGGCCCCTGCTGATCCAGGATGACGTCCTGGCACACATCCAACAACTGGAAGACGTGGAAGCGATTGGGCAAAATGCAAGCAGCTGGTTAGGGGTCCCGATGATCGTGCGCGACCAGGTGCTCGGAGTCATCGCGCTTCAGAGCTACACCACCCCCCGGCTATACAACGAACGCCACCAGGACCTGCTCACCTCCATTGCCAGCCAAGCCGCCATCGCCATTCAGAATGCGAATTTGTTCAACCAGTTCCAACGTCGTAACGAAGAACTGGCACTGATCAACCGCGTGGTGGCTAGAGTTTCAGCGGTCCTCGATGTGCGGGAGAGTCTCCAAATCGTATGTGACGAACTCGGCAAGGCCATTGGCGCGGGCCGGGTAGGCGTAGCCCTGCTGAACGACGCCCAATCCGAACTGACCGTGATCGCCGATTACAGAGCAGACCCGAATAACCCCTCCGCGGTCGGCGTTAAAATTCCAGTCGAAGGCAACCCTGCTACCCAACACGTTTTGAGCACAAGGAAATCGCTGGTGATCGAAGACGCTCAAAACGATCCCATGCTTGCGCCACTACACCAAGCCTTCCGCGAACGAGGAATCAAAAGTGTGGTCATCATCCCCCTGCTGGCACGCAACGAAGTGATGGGCACCATCGGGCTGGACATCATGGAGGGGGAAGAACTCTTCTCGGATGACCAACTAGAGTTAGCCGAAACGATCATTTTCCAGGCCTCTACCGCCATTTACAACGCACGGCTGTACAACCAGACACAGGAAGCCCTGGCCGAAACAGCCGCACTGTACCAGGCCAGCGCGGAGATCAACCGCGCCAACACGAACGAGGAAATCCTCGACATCCTCAGAAAGTACACGCTGCTCAAAGACGCGGACACCAACGTCAGCATCAACCTGTTCGACCGCCCCTGGGAAGACGAAATGCCCGAATGGAGCATCCCGATTGCCCGCTGGACGCGCCTCCCCTCCCAAGCGCTGCTCCCGCGCTATCCGCTCAAGGCGTTTCCCGCCGCCAAAACCATGCTCCTCCCCGACCAACCCACCATCGTCGAAGACATTGCCAACGACCCTCGCCCAGACGAGGCCACCAAAAAACTCTACATAGAACGCTTCAAAGCCAGCAGCACGATCTTCGTCCCGCTAGTAGTCAGCGGTAAATGGATCGGGTACATCAACGGCATCTATAGCACACCCTACAAATTTTCGGAAAAGGGCGTTCGGCTGCTCTCTGCCCTCACTGCGCAGGCTGCCATCTCCATCCAAAACATCCGCCTGTTGGAGGAAACCCGTAAACGCGCCGCGCAGTTGCTCACCGCGGCCGAAATCGCCCGTGATACCTCCGAAACCCTGGCCCAAGATGAGTTGCTCAAACGGGCAGTTAACTTGATTCTGAATCGTTTCGGCTATTACCACGCCGCGATTTATCTGCTCGACGACGCCAGAGAGTGGGCTATCATCCGCCAGGCCACAGGAAAAGCCGGAGAAGAAATGCTCCAACGCGGCCACAAGCTGGCTGTGGGTTCGCAATCTGTGGTCGGCAGTGTAACCTACACCGGGGAACCACTGGTGGTCAACGATGTTTCCCAAGACGCAATCCACCACCCTAACCCGCTGCTGCCAGACACTCGCGCAGAACTGGGCATCCCACTCAAGATCGGACAACGTGTCATTGGCGCGTTGGACGTTCAATCCACACAAATAGATGCCTTTACCCCGGATGATGTAGCGGTCCTGCAAACGCTTGCCGACCAGATCGCCGTGGCGGTGGACAACGCCAAATCCTACGAACTCGCCCAACAGGCCTTTCAGGAGGCACGCGCCCGCGTACAAGAGCTAACCACCCTTTTCGACGTCAGCGAAGCGCTCACCTCCGCCGCGCTGCTCTCCGAGCAAATTGGCGAAATTGTGGCCACAAAAATCGCAACCGCACTGGGAGAAGTAACCACCTGCGCCATTCTGCTCCACGATCCCGAGACCGACATGATGCACACGCTGGTGGATGTCACCCACACGCAGGGAGAATATGTCAAAACCGAAAACCCCGAACAGTGGGACTACCGCTTATCGGAATACCCGGCCACCAAGCGGGTTATGGACACCATGCAGCCTCTGCTCGTCCACGCCGACGACCCCGATGCAGACCCCGCCGAACTGCGTTACCTGCAAGAGGTGGGCGCAAAGTCATTGTTGATTTTCCCACTGGCATACAAAGGCCAAACCTTTGGCATTATTGAACTCGAAACCTGGGAGGAAAAGCTCCAACTCAGCCCCGAACGCATGAACCTGGGGATGGCCATCGCCAACCAGGCAGCCGCAGCGCTGGAAAACGCCCGCCTTTACGAAGAGCAACTCCGCACCGCGGAACAATTGCGCGAGCTCGATAAACTCAAGAACCAGTTCCTGGCCAATATGAGCCATGAACTGCGCACCCCGCTCAATTCCATCATCGGCTTCTCCAGAGTGATTCTCAAAGGCATCGACGGGCCGATCACCGAACTGCAAGAACAAGACCTGAAAGCCATTCACAGCGCAGGACAACACCTGCTCGGGCTGATCAACGATATTCTCGACCTTTCACGCATTGAGGCCGGGAAGATGGAGCTGAATATCACCGAATTGGACCTGGCGCCGGTGATCACCGGGGTCATGGCCACCACCCGCGGCCTGATCAAAGAAAAACCCATCCGGCTCGAGCATTTCATCGAACCGGACTTACCCAAAGTGATGGCTGACGAAACCCGTGTGCGGCAAGTGCTGCTCAATCTACTGCAAAACGCGGCTAAGTTTACAGAGGAGGGCTATATCCGCGTCAGAGCAGAGAGGCAGATTGGCCCTGACGATCAACTGGAAGTCGTGGTCAGTGTAACTGACACCGGCATCGGGATCGCCCCGGAAGATCAGAGCAAACTTTTCCTGCCCTTTTCGCAGGTGGATTCCTCGGCCACGCGCAAAAGCGGGGGCACAGGCCTGGGGCTGTCCATCAGCCGCAATCTGATCGAAATGCAGGGCGGACGCATTGAGATGGTCAGCGAAGTCGGGAAAGGCAGCACCTTTTCTTTCACCCTGCCTGCCATTCCAGAAAACGAGCCAATCGAAATCAAAGATGGTCGCAAAATTGTGCTGGCCATCGACGACGATCCGAAAATCATCGAACTCTACAAACGCTATCTCGACTCCACGGAATACCAGGTCGTGCCGCTCACGGATGCCACCCAGGCCGTGGATATGGCCACCCAACTCCAACCCTTTGCCATTACGCTGGACATTCGGATGCCCAACCAGGATGGCTGGGAGGTCATGCGAGCACTCAAATCTAATCCCGAAACCAAAGACATACCCGTCATCCTCTGCACCATTGTGGAAGAGGAGGCCAAGGGGCACAGTCTGGGCGCGGCGGAATACTTGCTCAAACCCATTCTGAAGGAAGACCTGATCGACGCCCTCAACCGATTAAATGGGGGGACAAACTACCCATAACCATTCTAGAGGGCCAACCAGCTTCCGGCATCCGCCCGAATCGCCTTCGCGGACGCCCCCGATCCCCAGGGGAAAACGCCCTGGCATCATCGCCCCCCCCTGAAACCAGGAAAACACTGGATGAAATCTCACTTTTATGTTAAATGTTTGGACTGCGGTCTCGAAGCCCCGTACGCACCGCTTTCCGTGAATTGCTCCCGTTGTGGAGGGGAATGGCGCGAGGCCCGTTACGATTACGCCACCCTGAAAACAAGCCTGCCCCAAAAACTGCGCGAACGCCCCTTCATTTTATGGCGCTACCAGGAGCTGCTGCCCGTACATGCGCCCAACCCCGACATAACGCTCGGAGAGGGCGGGACGCCGTTGATTCGCGCAACGAATCTGGGGATGATGCTCGGCTGTCCGAACCTGTTCATCAAAGATGAACGTCAAGGGCCAACCGGCTCATTCAAAGACAGGCAGGCAGCCGTGACCATCGCGGCCCTCAAAGAGGCCGGCATCACAGAGGCGGTGATCGCCTCGACCGGAAACGTTGCCATCGCCTATTCCGCGTACGCGGCGCGCGCCGGGATCAAGCTATGGGCGTTCTTGACCAGCCTGGTGCCGGCAGAAAAAATGCGGGAGGTAGCCATTTACGGCACTCAGGTCGTCAAAGTGACTGCCAGCTACGATCAGGCCAAACAAGTGGCCGCCGAGTTCGCCCGCCAACGGGGGTTGTACCTGGATCGCGGCACCCGCTCCATCCCCTCTGTCGAGGCGATGAAAACCGTAGCCTTCGAAATTGCCGAACAATTGGGGAGCATCCTGGGCCCCTCCCAGGCCGCCAGCAACGGGAACGCGAACCCGATCCCCTGGCGCGCACCAGACTGGTACGTGCAGGCGGTCAGCGGGGGGCTTGGCCCCGTAGGGGTTCAAAAAGGCTTCCATGAATTGCACAAGATGGGCCTGATCGACCGCATCCCTGCCATCGCCGGGGTCCAGACCGAGGGATGCGCCCCGATGGTTCACGCCTGGCGCGAGCAAAGCAAAACCGCTCGTCCAATCCGCTCGCCCAAAACCCACATCGCCACGCTATCGACCGGTACACCAGGGCGCACCTACACCCTGCTGCAAGAACGCTTCCTCCAGGGCGGCGGCGGCACATTCGAAAGCGTCTCCGACGCGGAAGCCTTTCGCGCCATGCACGTCCTGGCAAAAATGGAGGGGCTTTCCATCGAGCCAGCAGCCGCAGTGGCGTTTGCTGGCTTGTTCAAACTCCTGCGTGCTGGTAAGATCAACTCGACAGACGTAATCGTAGTCAATTGCACCGGCCACACCATGCCTATTGAGCCAATCATTCTCGGCAAAGGCTGGGCGCGAAACGTGGTACTCTCTTCCCAGACGGCCTACGACACCCCGGAAGAAGGGCTGTTGGCCGCGCTCAGTCGTGTCACAGAAGATAAATTCCCGAAAGTCCTGATCGTAGATGACCACCCGGAGGCCCGGCGGCTGATCATGCGCATCATGCAGTCGCAAGGCAATTACACCCTTTTCGAAGCCAGCAACGGGCTGGAGGCCATCGATCTGGCCCAAAGACAGCACCCCAATCTGATCATCCTGGACCTGATGATGCCGGAGATGGACGGGTTTGCCGTCTTAGACGCGTTGAAGGAAAACCCGGATACGGCCGATATTCCCGTGATTGTGGTGACCGCCAGAGAATTAACCGCCCAGGAAAAACAGCGTTTGCACGGACAGATCGAATCGCTCATGCAAAAAGGCGGCTTTATGGATGATGAACTCCTGAACGAGATTCGTTCGCTAACCAAATAGGCTGCCTTCTCCCCCCTCCCCCGCGTTCCATTCCCAACGACGGAACAGCCCAACACATTCTGATGAATCAGCGCATTCGGGGCCTCCGGGCCGCCGGACTTTCCGCAGTGTTTCTGGGCCTGGCGCCCGTATTCGGTAAGCAGGCCATCCTGATGGGGTTCTCTCCTCTCGCGGTCGCCTCGTTGCGCACACTGATGGCCGCACTTTTACTGTTGTTGGTGATCGCAATCATCCAGCCGAAAAACCTCTACATCTATCCCGCCGGGTTGCTGGGCTGCCTCCTGGCCGGGGGCATCAACGGGTTGGGGTCACTGCTCTTTTACGGCTCGTTAGCCCGGATAGATGCCAGCCTGGGGCAGTTATTGAATTCGACCTATCCCGTTTTTGTAGCCCTGTGGTTCACTCTGGACTTCCAGCCGCCCAAAGGTTTAACCGTGTTCCGGCTGGTGCTGACTCTGCCTGCGATTTATCTGCTCACTCAGGCGGGGGGGCGGGAACTGGATATGGTGGGGGTTGCTATGATGTTGGGGGCCGCGGCCCTCTACGCGCTCCACCTGCCCATCAACCAACGTGTGCTCTACGAGATGCCCGCCCCAACGGTCACACTGTATACGCTGCTTTCCATGAGCGCGGTCGTTGTGCCCGCTTTTCTGCTTTTTGACTCCATCGATACACTTCAAACCGCCTCTGCGGCAGCCTGGTGGCCCTTGATCGGGCTGACTGTGGTCACATTTTTTTCGCGGGTGACTCTGTTTATGGGCGTCAAACATTTGGGAGGTATGCAAACCGCCCTGATCGGGCTGGGAGAGCTGCTGGTCACTGTTTTCGTGGCCTATGTATGGCTGGGGGAACGGCTCAGCCCGCAACAGTGGGTGGGGGCCGTTTTGTTGATGAGCAGCATACTGCTGGTTCTGGTGGACAAAAGCCCGCCCCCGCGGCGGCGCAAAACGCGCTGGCTGCGCTGGCTCACCCCGCCCACACCCCACCCGGAGATGCTACAAAATACAGAGACACCCCCTCCCGCGGCCGAAACCACCTCCCAGGAAAAACACTCGAAGCCCGGACGAGATTTGGCCTGAACCGCAAAGAGCCGGTCATAACGACCGGCTCTTTTGGTGTTCTCTTGCCTTTCCAGACCGCTAGTCCCCGTTCATCAGCCCGTCAAAAACATATCCTGTGCCACGCACATTGCTGATCCAGCTCTTTCCCCCCGGAAAAGCAGCCAGCTTCCGGCGCAAACGACTGACCAATGGACGCAGTATTTCCGGGGCCTCCCAATCCGTAGTCTGATAGCCCTGCACCTGGAAGACAAGCTCTTTGTGCGTCAACACCCGGCCTTGATTCTCCAGCAACACCTTCATCAACTTTCCTTCCGTGGGGGTCAACAACACTTTGGTATCGTCCTGCCAGATTTCCCGTCGATCCAGGTCGACCTTGATGCCCTGCCCAAGAGAAACGACCGCACTGGTAACATTGGCGGGCTGCTCCATGCCCTCCGCATCTTTCAATTGTCGCAAAGATGTCTCCATTTGTTCCAGCAATCGTTTTTTACGGATGGACTCGGACCGGCGGTCCATTCCCTGGCGCACACTGGCAAGGATTTCGTTGGGAGATGCTGGCTTGAGCAAATAGTCATGCGCGCCGTAGCGCAGGGCTTCGATAGCCGACTCCAGCGAACCGTGGGCAGTAAGCAGAATGATCTGGCACTCTGGCGCAATGCGGGCGGCCTTTTCCATCACGCGCAAACCGCTCATGCCCGGCATTTTGATGTCGAGCAACATCACGTCGAACGTGTCGCCCTCTAAATGCTGGAGGGCCGTTTCGCCGCTTTCCGCCGTAATTACCCGATATCCTTCCAGTCGCAGGATTTCTGCCAGAGAGTTTCTGGCGGATGCTTCGTCGTCTACAACGAGAATATTGCCTTTCATTTCGCCTCCATTTTGGGTAACGCAACCCGAAAACTTGCGCCTCCGTCACCCTTTTGCTCCTGCCCATTGAGAAGCTCTAGCTTCCCCCCATGGGCATCCAGAATGGTATAACTCACTGACAGGCCCAAGCCGGTTCCGTGGGGTTTCGAGCTGATAAAGGGTTCGAAGATTTGGGCCTGTTGAGATTCCGACACACCAGGGCCGGTGTCTTCAAAAATAACTTCAACGAATTCCTGATCCTGACCCGTGGTAATCTTAATTTTACCCCCATTTGGCATAGCTTCCATCGCGTTCAAAAGAATGTTGAAAAAAACCTGCTGAATCTGATTGCGGACCACAAGAACCAGCGGCAGGTGGGGATCGAACAACGTTTCTACCCGAATCTCTTGTTTTTGGAGTTGTTTCTCCAACAGCGCCAGAACGGTCTCGACGAGCTGGTTCATGTCTGTAGCCACCCTGTCACGCGTGCTGGGCCGCGAAAAGTCCAGCATTTGCCGGATGGTGTCCATCAGACGTTCCACCTCGCTGTTTGCCAGAACCAGATACTCTTTACGCTTTTCAGGAGTCAGATCGTGGCGGTCCACCAGGTGCAAACAATTGCGAACCGCCTGAAGGGGGTTGTTGACCTCATGGGCAATGCTGGCTGTCAGCCTGCCGATGGCTGCCATTTTTTCGGCCTGGATCAGCTTGCGCTGCGATTCTTCCACCTGCCGGACGTAATCGCGTAATTCGTCATATAGACGCGCGTTTTCTAGCGCCACCGCGGCCTGACGAGCCAGAATGGTAAGCATCTCGAAATCGGCTTCGCTGAAAGGGGGTTCCCCCCGTTCTCTACCCGCCAACAAAACACTATGAACATCCTGGCTGCGCAACACGGGCACACAAATCACCGTCTCCAAATCGTGTTCGATCAAAACCTGCTGAAGTTCGGTATTCTCTTTGCCGGTCACGTCCACCTGAATGGGCACCCCCCACACATCCGCCCGGCTGACGGGCCCGCCCGCCAGGCTGCTCTCCTCTCCGGGAAGCGGGTTCCCCCTCCCCGCCACCAGCGTCAAGAACCTTTGCTCCTCGTTGCGCTGGTAAAAGCCAGCATGGTTACAATGCAGATGGTCACAAACCGCGTCCAGGATCAGATCGATCAAATGTTGAGGGCGTGTCTCAGCAAAAAGAGAGCGGGTGATCTGGATCAGAGGTTGCAACGCCTGAAGACGCGCCATTTCTCGTTTGCGTTCTCGCTCCTGGATGGCTTGTTGCACGCTGTCCAGCAACTCAGAGGTTTCTTCAAATGGTTTCAAGATCAGCCCGTTGGCCCCCAGGCGCAGGGCGCGAATCGCGGTTTCAACCGTCCCGAACCCGGTCATAACCACGATGGCGATGTCCGGCTGGTGTTGGCGTGCCAGCTCCATCACCTCGAAACCGTCCAGTCTGGGCATTCGAATGTCTACCAGCAGCAAATCCACCCGCGCCTGCTGTAAGATCGCGACAGCTTGCTGGGGGTTGGTCACGCAAATGACCTCATATCCCGCGGCGTCCAATACCCGCTGGCAGAGACGCGCCACACCCACGTCATCGTCCAAAACCATCACAACTCGATCAAGCATCGCCCTTCTCACGCGCCAGAGCTATTTCTTCCACAGGCAGCCAGACGGTAAAAGCAGTTCCTTTGTTTAGCTGGCTATTCACTTCCATAAAGCCTCCATGATCGGAAACAATATTATAACTAATCGACAACCCCAGCCCGGTTCCCGATCCCATCGGTTTGGTAGTGAAAAACGGCTCAAAGATGTGTGGCAGCACATCCTCCGGGATGCCCTCTCCTGTGTCCACCACTTGCAGCACAATCCAGGGACTGTCATCGCGAATTTCCAGGTTGGTCTGCAAGACGAGCGTGCCGCCGTGTGGCATGGCCTGCAGCGCATTGTGTACCAGGTTGAGCACCACCTGTTTCATCTGACCCCGGTCCATGCGAATCGGTGGCAGGTCATCCCAGGGCACAAAGCGTACTTCCACTCCCGTGGCCCGCGCCAGATGA
>JALUWE010000268.1 GCA_027019845.1 Anaerolineales bacterium
TCCGGCGTAGATGCGCACCAGTTGTTCGATGAAGGTTTCGTAATTCGGGATGTTGCCCAGGTCGTGCGGGTCGTCCGAATACACCACGTCCAGCGCGGCGTCCGCGCGGCGTTTCTTTTGTGTCTGTGCGCCGCGGGCGTGCAGCATGTCCCAGTAAGGCGGGGAGGTGATCACGTAGTCGATTTCCGGGATGTTGTGCTGCCGGGCGAAGCGGGGGAAATCCGCGGCGTTGCCGGTGATGATTTGTGCGCGCAGGCTGTCTGCGTGCGCTCCCAGCGCGGCGCGTTCCTCCGCGACGACCTGCCGGGCGATGTCCGCGTACCGGGGGTTGAGTTCCACCCCGAAGCTGTGCCGGCCGGCGCGCAGTGCAGCCACCAGCGTGCTGCCGGTTCCCGCCATCGGATCGAGCACAGTCTGGCCCGCTTTGGTGAAAAATCGAATGAATTCCTCCACCAGCGTTTCTGGAAACTTGGCCGGGTGGCGCAGCACACCTTTTTTGCGCGGCGGCGGATTATGAATGAACCAGGATTTTTGGAATTTGATCCACTCTTTGGGTGTCAGGTCGTTGAGGCGGTTGCGGAAGGGTTTTTTCATGCTCACTGTTCGGTTGTCTGCCTCTGCTATCGCTCCACCATCTCGAACTGGTAGGCGGCACGCTGGCGGGTGAAGCGCGTCACCCCGCTGACCACCAGCACCACCTCGTCCACCTCCCCGCCGATCTCGATGGGGATCTCCAGGGTGTTGTCCGCGGCCAGGGTCAGGTATTCGACCTGGGGGCCGTCATCCGTGAAGCGGATCAGGGACAGGCGGAAGCGTTGGGGCAGGATGTTTTCGATGCGCACGAAGCCCTCGGCTACCCAGCCGCCGTCATCCTCCTCGAAGTCGGCGGCGTAGCCGATTTCGGGAATTTCCAGGTCGTCGAGCAGGAAGCCGTCGCCGTTGACCGCCGCGTCGGTGATGTATTCAAAGCGCAGGTAGACCTGCTGCCCGGCGAATTGTGAGATGTCCACGCTTTCCTGCACCCAGCCGTTGGTCTGGCCGTTGTAGGCCCAGCCGTAGCTGTTGCCGGAGGGGTCTTCGCCCGTGCCGGAGGGGGTGGTCAGGATTTGCCAGGTTTCGCCGTCGGTGGAGGCCTCCAGGTAGACGTAGTCGTAATCTTCTTCGATGTCGTACCACATCCAGTAGGTGAGGGTGAGGGGGCCTTGCACCTGGCTGAAGTCGAACTGGCGGGTGAGGGTCATGTCGGATTCGTCGCCGCGGTTGGACCAGAAGGCGTATTGCCCGCTATACGGCCCGACCGGCAGCACGGGCACGATGGTAGAGCCTTCGAAGCGCAGGGTGAACGCGCCGCGGCAGGTGATGCGAATGTAGTCCACGCCGTATTGGTTGACATCGCGGATTTCGGGGCCGGTGGGGCAGTTGCGCAGCGTCTCGGTGGCGAAGGGGGCTGGCGCGTCGGGGTTGTTTTTGTACGTGAAGCGCCCGTCGGCCACCTCCGGGTCTTGCAGGAAGGAGGCCAGGGTCCAATCCTGGAAAACGTCCTCGGCAGCCGGTACCCGCCCCCTCAACGGGTCTGTGACTCCCAGCTCGGCGAGCACCAGATCGATGGAGGTCATGCCGTTGGCGGGGTTGGCGACCAATGATTGGGTGGCCTCTTCTCCAAAGCGGTCGAGGAAATATCCCAGGAAGAGGAAGGCGCCGCCGTAGTAGGGGGTGGTATCCGCGTTGCCGCCGGGCCAGGTGTTGATTTGCAGGTCGGGGTTGCGGGTGTAGGCGTAGTCGAAACCGCCCTGTTCGTAACCGGTCAGGAAAACGGCCAACTCCGAGAAGCCCTCGTTCATCCAGGATTCCTCGTTGCGGTCGCCGTTCCAGTGTACCATGTGCTGGAATTCGTGGGCCAGCACGCCGTAGGTGAACTCGTCGCCCAGGTCGGTGTTGTCCGCGCTGAGGAAGAACATCTCGTGCGCGTTGGAGAATTCGTGCGCCAGGGGGTGCAGCTCGTCTGCGGAGGAGAAGTAACCGGCCACGGAAAAGCCCAGCCCGCGCGCGTACAGGATGTACAGCCTGGGGTCGCCGTCCACACCGGGGACCCACTCGCTGCCGAAGAATTCGCGCACCGTGGGGTAGATGCGGTTTTCGAACTCCTCGGCCAGCGCGGCCAGTTCGTCTGCATCGTAAGAGACACCGTTTTCGATCCAGAAGTAGGCGTTGGGGGTGACGTAGCGCAGGGTGGCCTCCACCTGGAAGCTCTCGGCGGTGTCGGTGTTGGTGGCCCAGAAAGTTTCCTGGTCGCCGAGTTGGGGGGTGGGGCCGGGTTCGACCGTGAGGGGTATGTCGCTGATGCCCAGCAGGCGTTCGGCCAGCTCGCGCGGGTCGTTTTCGGGTACGATGGTGTTTTGCAGGGTCTCCAGCGTTTCGGTGGGGATGGCGGCGGGGGTTGGCGTGCCCGGCCCGGTATCCATCGGGGTAGGGCGCAGGATTTGGGGGGTG
>JALUWE010000269.1 GCA_027019845.1 Anaerolineales bacterium
CCCCCCCCCCAGTTGTGTTTTTTCTGATCGCAAAATTTCTTGCATTCAGAGTGAAACGCCTATGCGAAAATACCGCCATCTCATCCAACATGGCCGACACATCCTTCCATAAGCTTCCATGTTGGTCGCCCAAGTAAAAGCTCAGTTTGGTGTGGGAAATGCTCAAGCAGGATGCTGTCGGTTACATCCTGTCACATCTCGCCACAATCCTATAAAACAATTGCAAAGTGCAGGTACAAACTATGCGAGAGCCTATCCCTGAAACAGGCGGTCTTTCCGCTCCAAATCACCATTCCCCCTTATGGTTCGACATACGTTGACCTGCTCGTGCAACCGTTAGTTGCACACGGCTCTCACACGATGCCATACCACATGCTACCTATTCTACACCGTTCTCATCTGTTGATCAATATCAGCCGCAAAAAGTACAGGGCTGTTCAACGTTCTAACCCTTGACGCTAACCCTTGACGTATGGACAAGCGGATACCCCGGCGGCTGAAAACCACCGGGCAGGTGGGGCATTTCAACAGGCTGGGTATGCGCTGGCCGAAATCGAATTTCTGATACGCGGGGAGCTTATTCGGAACAAACGCGCCGGCGTTTCATTGGCCGGAAAACGCGTAGCCCCCCTTACGAATGCCCCAAAACCGGATGCGGGCGGTAGGGTTCTTCGATGGCCTGCATTTCCGCGAGCGAGAGTTCGATCTCCAGCGCGGCGACCGCCTGCTCCAGGTGCGCCATCTTGCTGGCCCCGACGATGGGGGCGGTGACGCCCGGCCTGTGCAACAACCATGCCAGCGCGATCTGCGCCGGAGTCACGCCGTGCGCCTCGGCAACACCTACCACCCTGTCCAGCACCTCGAAATCGTTGGGCGCGTAATATAGCTCGTGCGCGAAGGTATCGCTTCTGGCGCGCACCGTCGGCCCCTCGCCGGGCGTTTTGCGGTTACCGGCCAGAAAGCCGCGCGCCAGCGGGCTCCAAGGCAGGATGCCGATCCCCTGATCGATGCACAGGGGCACCATCTCGCGTTCTTCCTCCCGGTACACCGCGTTGTAGTGATTTTGCATGGAGACGAAACGCGTCCAGCCGTGCAGATCAGCCAGATACAGGGATTGGGCGAACTGCCAGGCCCACATGGACGACGCGCCGATGTAGCGCACTTTGCCGCTGCGCACCAGATCGTGCAGGGCCTCCAGCGTCTCTTCGATCGGCGTCTCGTAATCCCAGCGGTGAATCTGGTACAGGTCGATGTAATCGGTCCCCAGGCGGCGCAGCGAGTTTTCCACCTCGGTCAGGATGTGTTTGCGGGACAGGCCGCGCTGGTTGGGGCCTTCGCCGGTGGGAAAGTAGACTTTGGTGGCGATCACCACCTCGTCGCGGCGGGCGAAATCGCGCAGCGCGCGGCCGGTCACCTCCTCGCTCACGCCAGCCGAATACATGTTGGCGGTGTCGAAGAAATTGATACCCATCTCCAGCGCGCGGCGGATGATGGGACGCGCCTCCTCCTCATCCAGCACGTAATCCCGCCATTTGGATGTGCCATAGCTCATCATGCCCAGGCAGATGCGGGAAACTTTGAGACCGGATTTTCCAAGATTGACATACTCCATGTGGCGACTCCTGTGAGTGGGGTAGGGTGTAATGGGTTGGATTATAATGCAAGGGAGGGGGCTGGTGGGGACTCATTAGCAACGCGTGGGGTCTTGTAGGGTCTCGTAGGGTCTCATAGGGTCTCGTAGGGTCTCGTAGGAACTCGTAGGAACTCGTAGGAACTCATGGGAACTCGTAGGGGCTGGTGGGGGCTGGTGTTTTCCTTGACACCGGCCGGTAACTGCGGTAATATGCTTGCACGCATGAGCAATCGTTCAATGTTTCTCGAAACTACCACCGGCGCGGCTGCGCCCTTATCCGAAACCGTGGCCGAGCGGCTGGCCGAACTCTTCCGCGCGCTGAGCGACCCCAGCCGGGTGCGCATCATCGCCGTGTTGCTCGAAGGCGAGCAAAATGTCGGCGCGCTGGCCGGCCGGGTGGGCCTCAGCCTGTCCGCAGTCTCCCACCAATTGCGCACACTGCGCCAGATGCGGCTGGTACGCGCCCGCAAACAGGGCCGCGAGGTGTATTACGCGCTGGATGACGATCACGTCGCCGAACTCTACCAGCGCGGCCTGGATCACGTGCTGCATGGCTGAAAGAAACTGCTGCCGTTTTCACCACTGGCTGGTTGGTCTGCTGGTGCTGAGCGCCCTGGCGTTGCTCAGCCACTACATCGTGGCAGACATCGTGCTGCTGTCCTCCGAAGAGGGGGCAGCCTACTCCTTTACCCAGACTGCCCGGGGCATTTCCATCGAAGAGAAGGAAAGCCATCCCACCGGCCTGCACAACACCTTTCTGATCATCCCTTTCGTGCTGCTCACCCTTGCGGTGTGGTGGCTGAAAATTGGGGACATTTCCGATCCTGTTGGGCCGGGCTGGCGCCCGCCCGCGCTCCTTCCCCCTCCGATTACCCGCTAACCCCATCGAACCGCCTCCCTACGCGCCTGATTGTAGCCTCTTCGCGCGTCTGGAGGCGGGGAATTGGCGCGTCGTAAGGCGCAATTACCCAATTACCCAGTTACCATCCTTCGACTACGAGTGGACTTCGTCCGCCCTCCGCTCAGGATGTAATTACCCAATTACCCATCCTTCGACTACGAGTGGACTTCGTCCACCCTCCGCTCAGGATGTAATTACCCAATTACCCAATTACCCAATTACCCAATTACCCAATTACCAATACCCAACTCAAACGAACCATGAACGAAAAAACCATCGAACTCGAAATATCCACGTTGTTACCCGAAATCGAAGATGATGCGGATGAATGCCTGATCCGCCTGCGAGACAGGCTGCGAGAACGCAAAGGCATCCTTCACGCACATCTGGAGCGGGAGAAAGACCCCTCCTGCCTGTGCATTCACTTCGATCCCAACCTGATCTCCCTCGACACAGTGCGCCAGACAGCCAAAAAAGCCGGCGCCGCCATCACCGGGCGTTACCGCCACGAACGCATCCCCTTCGAGGGCATGGACCGGGCGGACGAGGCCCCCATCGTGCGCCGCGCGTTGGAACGCCTGCCCGGCATGATGCACGCACAGGTCAACTACGCCGCGGGGCTGATCTTCGTAGCCTACGACACCACCGTGTTGACCCCCGAAAAGATCGCCGAAACCCTGCGCGGGCTGGGAGTGCAGCCGCTTGACTGGCCGCCCGAACCATCCGAGGAGGCGCACGACCACGGCAGCGCGCCCGCGTTTCTGCCCCATTGGGTACAAGAACGCTGGGCACTCTTCCTGGTTGGGTTGGCCGGGCTGTTCCTGCTCATCGGCTGGGCCGGCACCAAATTTTTCGGAATGCCCGAAAATGTGGCGCTGGTCTTCTACCTGCTTGCCTACCTGGCAGGCGGCTACGACGTAGCTACCCACGCTATCCCCGGACTGTTCAAAGGCAAATTCGACACCGATGTGTTGATGCTGGCCGCGGCGGCCGGCGCAGGCGCGCTGGGCGAGTGGGGAGAGGGCGCGTTCCTGCTCTTCCTGTTCAGCCTGGGGCACGCAGGCGAGCATTACGCCCTCGACCGTGCCCGCCGCGCGGTCAACGCACTGGGCGAGCTGATGCCCAAAACCGCCCGTCTCAAGCAGGGCGACCGCATTTTGGAACGCCCGGTCTCCCGCCTGAAAATCGGAGACGTGGTGATCGTCCGGCCCGGCGACCGCATTCCAGTGGACGGGCAGGTGGTCGCGGGGGAAAGCACGGTCGATCAAAGCCCGATCACCGGCGAAAGTGTGCCCGTGTCCAAAACCCCGGGCGACGAAGTGTTCGCCGGGACGATCAATCAGGACGCCGCGCTGGAGGTGCGCGTCACCCGTCTGGCCAAGGACAACACCCTCAGCCGGGTGATGCAAATGGTGGCCGAGGCCCAGAGCCAGCAAAGCCCCACCCAGCAATTCACCGAACGCTTCACCGCCCGCTTCGTGCCCGCGGTGTTGGTCTTCGTGCTGCTGGTCATCGTTGTGCCACCGCTGGTGGGCTGGATGCCGCTGCGCGAGAGCTTCTACCGCGCCATGCTGCTGCTGGTGGCCGCTTCCCCCTGCGCGCTGGCGTTGGGCACCCCTGCCTCGGTGTTGGCGGGCATTGCCCAGGCCGCGCGCAACGGCGTGTTGATCAAAGGCGGCGCACATCTCGAAAACCTGGGCAGCCTGAACGCCATCGCCTTCGACAAAACCGGCACGCTGACCGAGGGCCGCTTCGTCGTGACCGACATTCAAACCCTCAACGGCTACGCCCCTGAAGAGCTGCTGCAAGTGGCCGCCGCGGTCGAACAAAGCTCCAATCACCCGCTGGCCCTGGCCGTAGTCAACGACGCCCGGCAAAAAGGGCTTGAGCTGGCCGCACCCGAGCGGGTGGAAAACGTCCCCGGACGCGGCCTGCGCGCCCAACTGGGGGCACAAACCGTACTGATCGGCTCGATCAAATTGTTCCAGGAGACTCCCGACCACCCCCGCGACCCGGCGGTGGACACGCTGGTCGAGCGACTGGAGGCCGAAGGCCGTACCACCATGGTGGTCAGCCGCAACGGAGAGTTCCTGGGCGTGCTGGGCCTGGCGGACGCGCCGCGCCCGGGCGTGCGCGAGACCCTGAAACGGCTGCGCCAGATCGGGGTGCGTCACCTGGTCATGCTCACCGGCGATAATCGCCAGGTGGCCGAACGCATTGCGCGCCACGTGGGCGTCACCGAAGTGCGCGCCGAACTTTTGCCCGAACACAAACTGGACGCCATCCAGGAATTGCAAGTACAATATGGTGCGGTGGCCATGGTTGGCGATGGCGTGAACGACGCGCCCGCGCTGGCAACCGCCACAGTCGGGATCGCCATGGGCGGCGCGGGCACCGCGGTGGCCCTCGAAACCGCGGACGTGGCCCTGATGGCCGACGACCTGAGCCGCCTGCCCTTTGCGGTCGGCCTCAGCCGTGCCAGCCGTTCGATCATCCGCCAGAACCTGGCGGTATCGCTGGGCGTGATCGCGGTGCTGCTCTTTTCGTCCATCTTCGGTTGGTTGCAACTGAGTTGGGCCGTGTTGCTGCACGAGGGCAGCAGCCTGGTGGTGGTATCCAACGCCTTGCGGCTGTTGGGCTACCGGGCGGGCGCAAGCAAATAAACAGGAAAGGAATTTTTGATTGATGTCCACACAACGAAAAACCCCCTATCGTCTCGGAGTGGTCATTCTGCTGGTGTTGATCACTTTGTTGGTTACGGAATTCGCGATTTCCGGTTTCAACGTGCCCCCCTGGGCGATTTATATCTTCGGTTTCATCCAGGCCGGCATCATCATCCACGAATACATGCACGTTTCCCGCTTGTTCAAAGATGACAAAAACAAGGAGAACAGCGGGGAATGAAAGCCGGGAAGCTGTCCATTTTCGCGCTGGCTACGGTGCTTGGGTTGGGGTTGGGGTTGCTGATCGTGATCTCGATCCCCAAACCATACACCTTTCAGGGTTCGTACTTCGAGCAGGCGCTGCCCGCGGCGGACTTCACCCTGCAAGACCAGCACGGGCGTCCCTTCACCTTGAGCCAGCAGCGCGGCAAGGTGGTGTTGATCTTCTTCGGTTACACCAGTTGCCCGGACGTTTGCCCGACCACGCTGGGGGAATACAAAAAAATAGCCCAACGGCTGGGCGAGCGGGCTGATCAGGTCGCCTTCGTGATGATCACCGCCGACCCGGAGCGGGACACCCCCGAGAGGCTGGGCAACTACGTCTCCACGTTTCACCCCGACTTTCTGGGGTTGACCGGCAGCCCCGAGGCGTTGCAGGCGGTTTACGATGCTTACGGCGTGTTTGTCGAAAAGGAAGAGAGCGAGAGCAAGGCCAATTACCTGGTCAGCCACACCTCCCGCGTGTACGTGATCGACCCGGACGGCAACCTGCGCCTGACGTTTCCGTTTGGGATGGCCGCCGAGAGCATGGCCGAGGACGTGCTGCACCTGTTGCCAACCGGGATGAAGGGAAACGGATAATGAGCACAACAGGCAAATTGCAGGGGCGACCAAGTTATTGGAAACGCCTCAAAATGCACGTATACGCCTTCTTTTTCGGAGCGGCCATGTCGTGGGTGATGGTGCCCCACACCATGCAGCAGCGCAAGGAGTTGGAACGCATCTTCGCGGTGACCACCAGCGCGCGGCTACACGGCCTGCCGTTGCTGCCTTCCCTGTACACTCTTCGGCTGCTGCCCTATCTGGTGCCCAACCTGCTCTACTGGCGGCGCATGACCGGTTTCGACCGCGCCATCGAAGGCGCCGATCTGAAACATCTGGGACATTGAACCGCCATCCGGGGTGGAAATGAATTCAAACACATTGGCTCGCTGGGTATCGGTGTTTTTCGACAGCTCGGTGCTGTCGGTAGTGGTTTTTCCGGCTATTGGCTGGCAGGCCGGGGGCTGGCAGGGGGTGGCCTGGGCCGTGGTGGCGTTGTTGATCCTGACCGGGCTGCCGTTGGCCTACATCCTGATCGGGATGCGCCGCGGCTGGGTGAGTGATCTGGAGCTTAGCCGCCGGGAGGAACGGCCGCGTTTCATTCTGGTCAGCGTGAGCAGCGACATACTGGCGTTGGTGTTGTTGGGGGTAGCAGGCGCGCCGCGCCCAGTCTGGCTGTTGGCGTTGATCTACGCCTGTCTGGGCGTCACCATGTTCACCATCTCCAGTTTCTGGAAGATCAGCCTGCACATGGTGGGGGTAGCCGGTTTTTCGACTTTGCTGGTGTTCATCTTTGGCCCCGGTTTGTGGTGGACGTTTTTGAGCCTGCCGCTGGTGGCCTGGGCGCGTTTGCAGCGCAAAAAACACACGCCCGGACAACTGCTGGCAGGCACGGTGGGCGGCGTGCTCATCACCGCGCTGGTGTTAGTGCTGGCATACTGACACCACACCCCCCCCTCATGGCCTTAGGTACCATTCCCTACTCGGGGTATGTCCTTCGTTATTTCGAGGTAACGAATAAATCAATTTCGAGGAGAACCACATGACAACATCCAGACAAACGAAAAGGGCGCGGCGCGCGCAACGCCGCGCGCGCCAGCGTAGACGCAGGCAGTTGACCATCACCTTAAGCGTCATCGGTGCTTTGGCGGTGGTTGGCCTGCTGATCTGGAACAGCCAGTTCAAGCCTCCGGCGGACATCGTCCTGCCGGAATCGTTGGAGGCGCCCCCGAACGCGGACGGCAAAGCCTGGGGGCCGCCCGACGCACCGGTGTTAATCGAAGAGTATTCGGACTTCCAGTGACCGTTCTGCGGGCGTTTTGCCGCTGACGCGGGGCGTCAGATTCTGGAAACCTATGGGGGCACCGGTTTGGTGCGTTTTGAATACAAACATTTCGCCGTGATCGGCATGGAGTCCATCCGTGCGGCTGAGGCCTCCGAGTGCGCCAACGAACAGGGTATGTTCTGGCAGTATCACGACACCCTGTTCGCCAACCAGCGCGGCGAGAACCAGGGAGCGTTTCGTGACGCGGCCCTCAAGGCTTTCGCGGCAGAGCTGGGTCTGGACCAGGCTGCTTTCAACGAGTGTCTGGACTCGGGCCGGTACCGCGATCTGGTACAGGCAGAACTGAACGAAGGCCGCAGCCGCGGGGTGCAGGCCACGCCAACCATTTTCATCAACGGACGCAAAATCGAAGGCGCGCTGCCCTTCGCGGAGTTTCAGGCTGTCATCGAGGCCGAGTTGTCCAGCAAATGATCGAGAATCAAACACCCAGGAGACGGATACATCCGGGCTTAGCAGGCCCTTATGCTCGATCTTCGAATGCCTTCAAAACCGACCACTTTTTGTCATTCTGAGGGCACGCAGCGACCAAAGAATTCGGAGCGCAGCCTATCATGTCATGTCATTCTGAGGGCACGCAGTGCCCGAAGAATCTGGGAGCGCAGTGCCCGAAGAATCTCCCTCACCATCTTTGAGATTCTTCGCTGTCGCTCAGAATGACACCGTCCCGTCCTGAGGGGCGTCAGCCCCGAAGAATCTGGGAGCGCAGTGCCTGAAGAATCTCCCTCACCATCTTTGAGATTCTTCGCTGTCGCTCAGAATGACATACGTCCCGTCATTCTGAGGGGCGTCAGCCCCGAAGAATCTGGGAGCGCAGTGCCCGAAGAATCTCCCTCACCGCAAGCGAGATGGCGGCCGTCCAACCACCCGGATGTCTCCAATAATCACGCGCCGAACAAGGATTGAGACTTGATACGACCGTCGGGGCGACCGGCCGGTCGCCCCGACCCCTAATAACCACGCCTCCGAACACCCCGATCAGCAAATTCACGCCTGGATCACGGATGGAAAACTGGGGCTGGGGCGGCAAATGCCCGCTTACGGCGACCAACTGACCGACGACGAGGTCCACGCGGTGATCGAGTACCTGCACACGCTGTGGACGCCCGCACAGTTGGAAATCCAGCAGGACATCACCCCTGCTGGCCTGCCACCCCGGAACCGGGCCGGGGCCATAAGGGATACCGATCGCGCTAGAAAGTCAGGCCAACGAAGAACACCCAGTAATAGACCAGATATGCGCCAGCGCCGATCAGGAACATCGCGCTGGCGCGGTGTACGTAGGGGATGGCCGCGCGCAGTCGCTGGGCCAGCGCGCCCTGGAACAGTGCGCTGCCAATGGTGACCAGCACCAGGATCGTGCCCATGCCCAGCGCGTAGCTGACGAACTGTCCAAAAGAAGCCCCCCATCCCTGGCTGGCCAGCGAACTGCCTACCACCACCAGGAAGATCGGCAGGGTGCAGCTCAACGAACCAATGGCGTAGGCCACGCCGAACAGGAACACCCCGCGCAGGCTCCTTTCCCGCGGGGCTACTACCCGGCTGGCTGCCATGATGCCCAACGTGCGGCGTGTGACCAGCAGCCAGCCCCCCAGTACGACCAGCAAAGCCCCAATGGCGATCCCGGCATACGGGAAAATCCGGATCATCCATTGCCCTCCCAGCGAAATCAGGCTGCCCACCACCGCGAAGACCAGCACAAAACCCAGCGTGGCAGTCGCCCCCAACAGCAAGGCTTTGAACAGCCGTCTGCTCGAGGACATCTGCGCGAACGCGGGTTCTTCCGTGCCCAGGTGATACGAGATGTACGACGGCAGCATGAAGAAGCCGCACGGGTTTACACTGGCAACCATGCCGGCGCCAAACGCGTAGCCGATAGGCAACGCGCTGGCCAGCCCGGCCACCGCGGTTTCCGCGCTGTTGCGCACGCTCAGCAGCAACAGCAGAATCGCCCCTACGCCCAATGCCGGCAGCCCAAACGTGACCGCCAGCTGCCTCACGCGGGATTGCCCGGCCGCGCCGGTTTCTGGTGTGACGATGTTACGGGGAGTTGTTTCGCTCATGCTCACCTCTCGGTAAAAAATGTGTCAGTTGCTGGATTTGTCCAGCAATTCTTCGACCAGTTCGACCATCTTATCACGAGTGATCAACCCTGTCCACGTGCGCACGATCTCCCCCTCCGGGGTGATGAAGTAGGTGGTCGGCATCCCCAGCAGCCCATAGGTTTGCACCACGCCGGAATCGAAGGTGGTGCCCGAGGGGTAGGTAATGTTCAGCTCCTGGAGCAGCGCGCGGCCGTCTTCGCGTGTGCCCAAACCGGTGAACGGGCCGACATCCAGCCCGAACAACAGAACGCGGTCCTGGTATTCTTCGTGTACCGCCTGTAAGTCGGGCATCTCGATGCGGCAAGGGGGGCACAGTCCGGCCCAAAAGTTGAGCACCACGGGTTTCCCTTCCGCCAACAATTCGGACAGCAAAACTTCCCCGCCAGGTGTGAACCCTTTGCCCTGGTAGATGCTGATCTGGATATCGGAGGGTAAATTTTTGACAATGGTTTCAACCGATGCTTCGCCGCCAGGCCCCGCGCCACTTTGGGAAGCCTGGCAAGCGGTCAGCACGATCATCACCGCGGCCACCAGCCAGAGTAAGGTTTGCTTGTGTTTGATCATGTTTGCCTCGTCGTTGTTTTTGAGTTCGAGTTTTAAGTTTAGGTTTTGAGCTTGAGACCTCACAGGTCTACTACTACACGATGCAGGAAGATTTTACCCAAACTAGATTACATCCGGGCATCTCCATGCGCTTTGAGACCTGTGAGGTCTGGGTGCGTCAAGTGCGTAAGTCCTATAATTGAGGTAACTGGGATAATTGGCAGTACCCGGCAGACTCATCAGACCACGTAGACCCGCCAGAGGCTCGAAAACATCAGGGCTGGTACACACGCGTATCTGGCCGGAAGGCAGCCCACGAGAACCAAAAATGGTCTACCTTGAGCACCGGCGTGAGGGACGTTCCAGCCAATGCACCCTCGATGGCTTCGCCCAGGATGTTCCACGTGCTGCCGGTCTGCTCATCGGTGATCTTTTCGCCGTCGAACACGAAGGTGAGGGTTTGGCCGTCCACAGTGCGCTCGAAAACGCCATTGGCGCCCACATCATCTCCACTGGAGATCTCGGAATTACCCAACGCAGAAGCCAGTCCGGGCTGCCAGAGCACGACTACCGGCACGCCGCCCACTGTATCGTTGACCACGCGCACTTCTTTGAGCACATCATTGGGGTAGGCCACGGCCTCGCCGTTGAGTTCTACGGTAGTCACACGCGCCATCGGCAGCAACTGATCTGGCGTGTCCGGCCCGAGGTACAGGAAAGGCGAACGGTTGATGTCGTCGTACCCGGCGTAGGGGTTGCGCCCGTAACTGCGCACGAAGCCGGTCTCGCGGGAGAGCACCTGAGCGTCAGGAAACGCCTGGCGTGCCTCGGCCCACCCAATGGTGGTGACCGGTAAGAAGGTCAATTGTGTGCCGGTCAGCTCGCCGATCACCGCGTCACCCGTGGCCTGCTGCCACCAGCTTTCGGTCTGGCGGTCGTACATCAATAAGTTGCTGAAACGCAGGCGTCCGGTGGTGCCGAAATCGAGCACCATGCCGTTCACGGTGGCCTCGAACGCGATGGCAGTGTTGCACAACGGGCAAAAGGTGATCGCCACCGGTTTTCCCCCAACCACGTCATTCACGATTTCGTGCCAGATCAGAATCTGGAGCGGGTAGATACGCACATCGCCTGCATTTTCAAAGACGATCACCGGCTCCAGGTCGCCCAGCCACTCG
>JALUWE010000270.1 GCA_027019845.1 Anaerolineales bacterium
GTGCTGCCAATGGCGCATATTGGGTGTTGGTCGGCCCTTCCGTCAATCCTATTTCAAGGCTCATTGGAGGTCTCCTTCCTATGATAAGTCTAAAGCAATTCTCCAATGATACCCAATCCGGCGCACGAAAGGGCTGTTTTAGCGATTAGAAATGCCCTGTGTTTGCATTATCGAATAGAAACCGCTTGTGTTTGCGCAAAATCAAGGTCACAGGTCTCAAAACGCATGGAGATGCCCGGATGCAATCTGTTTTGGGTAAAATCTTCAGTAGACCTGTGAGGTCTCAAGTGTAAGTATTGTCAATAACAGGGCTTACGCAGCTGCGAACTGTGGCACCGGTCATTCCGAGAGAACGAGCCCCCCTCTGAGGGAGCGCAGCTTATCATGTCATTCTGAGGGGCGTCAGCCCCGAAGAATCTGGGCACGAAGTTGCCCGAAGAATCTAGAGCGCAGCAACCGAAGAATCTGGGAGCGCAGCGACCGTCGGGGCGACCGGCCGGTCGCCCCGACTCCAATAGCCGCGTGCCGGTCATCCGTCTCCGGTCCCCGGTCGTCCGTCCCCCGTCTCCCCCGCTATCGCCGAGATTCTTCGCTGTCGCTCAGAATGACATAAGCAACAGTTAGGCATGAAGTGCGTAAGTTCTACCAGTTCAACAATCTTGACGAACATGGAGCCGTACCATGAAAATACGCTACGACGAAAAAGGCAAATTCTATTCCGAGGTGATCACCAAGTGGCCGATCGCGGTCACGTTGCAAACCTTGACACACCGCGTCCACGGCAACATTTACGTTTTGCCCGACGAGCGGCCTAAAGATGCTCTCAACACAGATGAACACTTTATTGCTCTTACGGAAGCCACCGTGTACGACGCGCAGGGTAACGAAATCTACACCGCGGAATTCATGGCCATCAATCGCAATCACGTCATCTGGGTGATTCCTGACCCCAACCAACCCGAGACAACCGAGAGGGAAGATGACCATGACGCAGCCTAGCTCACCCAACCCATCCAGCAGCCCCAAAATCGACACCACCCGGCTGAAGAATTACATCATCGACCTGGTCGAGCGCGAACTGGAACGCAATCCGCCGCCTGTGGAGCGCTGGAACGAAAGCGTCCGCCGTCTGATCCTCAAAGGGTTCGAGCAAACCAAAGTCAAACTGGAGAAAAACCTGCTCGCCCAGCTACTGCAAGACATCCAGAACGAGCTGGCAGGCTATGGCCCGCTGACCCCGTTTTTGAACGATCCGGAAGTTTCGGAGGTGATGGTGAACGGGGCTGAGAAAATCTACGTAGAAAAGGGTGGAAAATTAATCAAAACCGAGGCCCGTTTTCAAAACGAAGCGCACGTGCGCCGGATCATCAACCGCATCATCCTGCCGTTGGGCCGCCGGGTGGACGCGGACCACCCCACTGTGGACGCGCGGCTTCCCGACGGGTCACGCGTCAACGCGGTCATCCCGCCGGTCGCCATCGACGGCTCTACCATCACCATCCGCAAATTCGGAAAGGAAAAGCTGGGGGTGGACGATCTGATCGCGTTGGGTTCGATTACCGAAAACATGGCCGAATTTCTGCGCGCCTGTGTGGTTTCGCGTTTGAATATCGTGATCTCCGGCGGTACAGGGTCCGGCAAAACCACCCTGTTGAACGTGCTCTCCAGCTTCATTCCCGAAGACGAGCGCATCGTGACCATCGAGGACGCCGCGGAGCTGAAATTGCAGCAGGAACACGTGGTGCGGCTGGAGACCAAAGCCCCGAACCCGGACGGGAGCGGCGCGGTGCCCATCCGTGCGCTGGTGCGTAACGCGTTGCGGATGCGCCCCGACCGGATCGTGGTCGGCGAAGTGCGCGGCGGCGAAGCGCTCGACATGCTCCAGGCCATGAACACCGGCCACGATGGCTCCCTCACCACCCTGCACGCCAACTCCCCGCGCGACGCGCTCTCCCGCCTGGAAACCATGACCCTCATGTCCGGGCTCGACCTGCCTCTGCGCGTCATCCGCGAACAGATCGCCTCCGCGGTCGACCTGATTGTGCAGGTTTCCCGCCTGAAGGACGGCTCCCGCAAAGTCACCTACATCACCGAAATCTCCGGCATGGAAGGCGACCGCATCGTGATGACCGATATTTTCAAATTCACGCAAACCGGAATGGAAAACGGCAAGATCGTCGGAGAGCTGGAACCTACCGGGATGCGGCCCCTGTTCATCAGCCGCCTGCAGGATTCCGGATTCGATCTCGGGCCCCAGGTGTTCGCTCCCAAAGTCTCGAAGTTCAAGGAAGACCCCCGCCGCCGCAGGCGTTAGACGTTCTCCAAAAGCACCTTCCCCCCCTGGTACGAAGTGACTGGATGACCGCAGTTTCTCGCACACTGTTCTGGAAGAAACACATTGCTCTGCCGCAGGAGCATGGCTCGTGGGTGTTTCTATTCAGTCCGTTATTGATCGGGCTGTTTGCGGGAGGGCGTTGGGCCACGGCCAGCGGCTATCTGGTGCTGGCTGCGCTGGCTGCGTTTTTATTTCGCCAGCCGTTGACGGTGGCGGTCAAGGTTTACAGCGGTCGCCGGGCGCGGCGCGATCTGGCGGCTGCGTACTTTTGGATGGGCGTGTACGGGGTAGTGGGGCTGATGGGGGCGGCGGGAATCTGGCGGGAGGGGTTCGGATCGCTGGCGGTGCTGGCGGTCCCGGCTGGCCTGGTGTTGGTGTGGCACTTGTATCTGGTCTCGCGGCGCGCGGAGCGGCGGCAGATCGGGGTGGAGGTGGTGGCCAGCGGGACGCTGGCCCTGGCCGCGCCGGCTGCCTATTGGATCGGGGTGGGGGAGAACGACCCACTCGGCTGGTGGCTGTGGCTGTTGACCTGGCTGCAATCCGCGGCTTCGATTGTGTATGCTGCGCTGCGATTGGAGCAGCGGATGTGGAAGGAAATTCCCCCACTGGGAGAACGAATCCGCCGAGGGGGGCGCGCGCTGCTCTATACTTCGTTCAACCTGATCGCTGCTCTGGCGTTAGGGGCTGCCGGAGTGCTGCCCGCCGGGGTCGGGCTGCCGTTCGGGTTGCAGTGGGCGGAAACGGTCTGGGGGACGCTGCGGCCCGCCGTGGGCGCGCGGCCGACCCGGATCGGGGTGCGGCAGCTGATCGTCAGCACCCTGTTTACGATTTTGTTCATCCTGGGTTGGAAATTGTAGTGCCGGAAATTACGGCGGGGGTAACACGAACCAGGGATTGATAAAGCCCCCGTTGAGACGCACTTCAAAGTGCAGGTGTGCGCCGGTGGAGTTGCCGGTGCTGCCGGCGTAGCCGATCACTGTGCCGGGGCCGACGCTGGCGCCGCACGGCCTGGCCACACCGCTCATGTGGGCGTACAGGGTCTGGTAGCCGTTGCCGTGGTCGATCAGCACCATGTTGCCATACCCCCCGACGGCCCAACCGGAGAAGACCACCACACCGGCATCCGCGGCCATGACCGGTTCGCCCATGCCTGCGGCCAGATCGAGCGCCAGGTGTCCGCTCCAATAATCGTTGCCCGAAACGTATCGCTGGGAGATCGGCCAGATGAAGGCGCCGGAGCCATACGCGCCCTCGTAAGAGCCGGTGCACGCCCCCGGTCCGAGCGCGACGGTGTTCACCCCGGCGGAGCCGCGCGCAATAGTCGGGATCAGCCACTGGCGAAACTCGCGCTGCCCGCCTGGGATCATGACCATGGACCCCGGGGGAATTTCGGGGTTAGCAAGGTCGAGCGAGTTGCCCGAATAGCTCAAAATATCCTCGACGCTGGCATCGAACTGGGTGGCAACGCCTTCCAGCGTGTCGCCTTCCTGCCATTGGTAGTACACCCCGTCCACAGGCGGAATGTTGAGTTCCATGCCGGGTTCGAGAAAATCCGGGTTGTCGTTTAACAGCTCGTAATTGGCCCACAAAACTGTTTCCGGTTTGATGCCGAACGTCTCGGCAATGCCAAACACAGAATCGCCGGATTGGACGGTATAGAGGACGATTTCTGTGCGCGGGCGGTTGGGGATAATGGTGTAAGGATTGGGGCGGCGGGAGATGGAATGGCCGCTGTTTTGACCCACCAGGGGCGGCAAGTCCAACAGCGCGGGTTGCGCGGTGGGTTTGCGCAGCGGTGTAGGAGAGGGGGAGATGGTTTGAGCGGCAACGCGGTTGGGCACAATGGATGATTGCCAAAGGTAAAGGGCAAAAATGGCAGCCCCCAGCGCAACCGCCCATCCGATCAACGATAACCAGCGGTCGAGAAACGAGGTTTCTTTGTTCACTGTTCTTTGGAGAGGGTTTCCAGGAACTCGATGTTGTTCTCGGTGCGCGCCAGGCGTTGCAGGATGGCCTCCGTGGCGGTGGACATGTCCAGGCCGGCGCCGTTGGGCGGGGGAGCGACCATCTGGCTGTACATGCGGCGCATGAGCCAGACGCGCGGAGTCAGGTCGGGGCCGAGCAGCAGTTCTTCCCGCCGTGTGGAGGAGCGCTCGATGTCGATGGCCGGGAAGATGCGGCGTTCCTGCAACTTGCGGGAGAGGTGCAACTCCATATTCCCCGTGCCTTTGAACTCTTCGTACACCACGTCATCCATTCGGGAGCCGGTATCCACCAGGCAGGTGGCAATGATGGTCAGGGAACCGCCTTCCTCGATGTTGCGGGCTGCGCCGAAGAATCGTTTGGGGGGGTAGAGCGCGGAGGGGTCGATACCGCCGGAAAGCGTGCGGCCAGAGGGGTTGACCACCAGGTTGTAGGCGCGCGCCAGGCGGGTGATGGAGTCCATCAGGACCACCACGTCGCGGCCGATTTCGGTCAGTCGTTTGGCGCGTTCCAGCACCATTTCGGCCACGCGCACATGGGAGGTGACCGGTTCGTCGAAGGTGGAGGAGATCACCTCCGCGTCCACGGAACGGTCCATGTCGGTGACTTCTTCGGGTCGCTCGCCGATCAGGGCGACCATGAGATGAACATCCTGGTATTTGGTGGAGATGGCGTTAGCAATCTGTTTGAGGATGGTGGTTTTGCCGGATTTGGGCGGCGAGACGATCAGGCCACGCTGGCCGCGGCCAATGGGGGCCACCAAATTGATCAAGCGCGTCGCCAGCGTGCGGCGGTCGGTTTCCAGATCGAAACGCTCTTCAGGGAAGATGGGCGTGAGCGATTCGAATGTCGGGCGTCGTTTCGCCATTTCGGGCGAAAGGCCGTTGATGCTTTCGACTTTCAGCAAGCCGTAGTGTCGCTCGGTGTCTCGGGGGGGGCGCACATGGCCGATCACCAGGTCCCCGCTGCGCAGCCCGTAACGCCGAATCTGGGTCTGGGAGACGTAAATGTCGCTGTCGCCGGCCTGGTAATGACCGGTGCGCAAAAAACCGATGCCTTCGTTCATGATTTCCAGAATGCCGCCGCGGATTTCCAGTCCATCCTGTTCCGCTTCGGCCTGGCGGATACGCAGCATCAGGTCTTCTTTTTTCAACCGGCCTGCGCGGGGGATGTTAAGCTCCTTGGCCCGCAGACGAAGATCCGTTAGGGTTAAATTTTCTAACTCTAAGATGTTTGTCATATTCTACTTCCAGGTTGGGGCATTGCATGAAAGCTCCGCTTTGTGCCGGGTTGTCAAGCGCGCGATGAGAAAAAGCGCACTCCAACAAACCAGACACAAGCCTCAGGGAGAACAATCCTCATACGCAATGCAATAATGAATTTTTTTATCGATCTTATGGAAACTGGGCTATTCCTACTGGAGTTTTACATCCATAATTTCCCAAACCGCAACTTCCCAGGCCTTTGAGCAAGTGCGGTGGAGGGAATTGACCCACAAATTATCTGGTGTGTTTCAGTCATTCAGGGGGCTTGGCACGCACATTATAGCATGTTCGGCATAACTGAGCAAGTTCTAAATTTCACGGGAGTATCGAAAATCGATGAGCCAAAAGCGGTTGCAGGCCTGCCCGGGGAGCAGTGAAAGTGGAGCATTCGCGTTCCATGAGTTCCTGCCACTGCTATGAGTTTTTCCCCCTTCCAAAGCGAATGTGCTTTCGCGCCAACAAAAGTGCAGCCAATGATTTTGCATCCTGGATTGCACCCTGCTCGGCCAGCGCGTACACTTGTTCTACAGGCAACTTTTCTACTTGCAAAAATTCGTCATCGTCGCCCGGCAACGGGTTCTCATACAAACCTGTCGCTAAATAGACGTGCATGAACTCGGTAGAATACCCCGGGGCCAGGAAAAAACCACCAATGTGCTGAAAATGCTGGGCACCCATGCCGATTTCTTCACGTAATTCGCGCAACGCGCCTTCGATGGGCGTTTCTCCCTCCTCGATTGCCCCAGCAGGCAACTCCAGCAAGTCTCGTTGGGCGGGATGTCGATATTGACGAAGGTGCCACAAGTTTCCTTCTTCGTCTAGCGGCACAAGCGTCACCGCCTCGCCGTGCGAAATGATGTCCAGATCGGCCAGACGCCCGTCCGGGAGGCGCACCCGATCGAGACGAACGTCAAAGACTCGCCCCTGATAAATCGTCTTCGTATCTATGATTTCAAAACTCATTCAATTGGCTGAAAGCAAGACGCACATCAACCCCTTGCGGGCAGGAGAACCTCTCTCCTGCCCGCGAATTGGCAATCAACGGCTCGATACGCTACCCGCCGGGAGGAAACGGCGGCGCATCCTCCGGCAAAATCAGTTTGTCGCCTGGATACAGGGTATACGGCCATTGCAGCTTATTGGCTTCGATGATGGCATCCGGGTGAATGTTGCACTTCCGCCCAATCGACCAGACCCATTCACCTTGAGATACGGTGTAGGGGGACTCGCATTTTTGAGCTTGCGGTTGTTCCGGTGGCTTAGTCGGCTCAGGTGTAGGGGTCTTGGTAGGTTTGGGGGGCGGCTGAGTGGGTTGGGCGGTGGGTTCTGGGGGAGGCTCGGTTTCCACAGGTGCGGCGGTTGGTTCTCCCTGGTCTTGTTCGCCGCCTCCCGCGGCCTGGGCTTCTGCCGTCTGGGTCAGAAAACCGCCGCCCGCCACCGCGGTGGCCATGTTTTCAGGCAACTGCTCACCTGCTTCCTGAGTTGCCTCAGCCGGAACAGCGGTTGGCGACTGAGAAGCCGAGCGAGTACAGGCGGCCAATCCCAGGGAAGCGATAATCAAAAAAATCCAAACACTTCGTCGAACGTGCATCTTCTTCTCCTTTTTTTCCCAAAAAGGTAAACCGGTATACAATCATACTAGCATAAGGTTTTTGAAGCGTCAAGCGAGTTACGTATCATAAAATGCGGCCGGAATCAGCCGCGTTTCATGTGCCAAAACAGCGCCAACAGCGTGATCCCGGTCCACATTCCGACCACAATGCCGGCGGCCCCGCCGGAAATCGCCATCCACCAGTGCAACCGATCCCAGAGAATGGCGGCGGCGAACCAACCGACCTGCTCCACCAATCCAGAAACCGAAATCCCCACCGGGAAAGCCACTACCGAGGCCCACACCCACCTCCCGGCCGGGGTGGTGAACCGCTTGAGCAGCACCCACTGCGCCGCGCCGACCATGCCCCCAACCACCACCCCGTACAAAAAGGCGGACAACCCCACTCCGGCCAGCAAATTGATCAGCAGCGCTGCCGGTAACCCAACTCCCCAACCCAATGCAGTCGCCAGAATCCACCAACCTGCCAACGGAATTCGCCTTCGCAGAAATAGCCATTGAAAGACGCCGATCAGCGCACCGATCAGCGCACCCAACAGCCCCATGTTGAAAGCCACCGAGAAGATCACACCAACAGACCCCTCGGCCACCATCACACGACCTACCGGCAGTCCGGCAAACCCGGCCAACCCCCAGCCGGCTGCCGTCGCCAGCGTCCACAACCCCCACAAGGGCAGGGCAATCGTACGCGTACGCGGGTTTTGAAGGAGTAAGTAAAAATCGTATAGCATTTTACGTTCGAGGCTGGCGACTGGAAACAATTCACAATTCACATCCTTCGACTACGAGCGGCTGCGCCGCCCTCCGCTCAGGATGCAATTCACAATTCACAAAAATAGTGTACCCCAGTTTTCCTCCCCCTGCACAGGAATGTGATATATTTTTCCCCGTGAAACTCCACTTTCGTGAACCCTTCAATGGCATCTCCCATCTCATCGCAACCTACCTCGCCCTGGCGGGGCTGATCGCGCTGGTGCTCAACAGTTGGGACGAACCGAAAAAACGCCTTTCCCTGGCAATTTACGGCGCCAGCCTGACCCTGATGCTGGCCGCCAGCACCGCTTACCACAGCCTTTCCGGATCGCCGCAACGCATCCACCGCCTGCGCAAAATCGACCATGCCTCCATTTTCCTGCTCATCGCCGGCACCTACACGCCCCTGACTTCCAACCTGTTTACCGGCTTCTGGCAATGGGGTACCCTGATCGGCATCTGGAGCATCGCGCTGGTGGGCATGGTGCTCAAAGCCTTCACCATCAGTTCTTCCGACTGGTTTATCGTCTCGGTGTACCTGTTGGCGGGCTGGTTTGCGGTCATGGCGCTGGGCGAGATTTTCCGGGTGCTGCCGATCGAGGGCATCGCCTGGCTATTTGGCGGGGGGGTGATCTACTCCCTCGGCGCGGTGCTCTCGGCAGCCAAGAAGCTGGATTTCAAACCCGGCGTCTTCGGCCACCACGAAGTCTGGCACTTATTCGTCATTGCCGGCGCGTTTTGCCATTTCATGCTGATATTGCGCCACGTCGTCCCAGCCTGAAAGAAGATGCCTTCCCCATTCCCCATTCCCCATTCACAATTCCCCATTCACAATTCACAATTCACAATTCACAATTCCCCATTCACAATTCACCATTCACAATTCCCAACCCCCATCCTTCGACTACGAGCGGCTGCGCCGCCCTCCGCTCAGGATGCACTCCCTATCCCCACTCCCTATCCCTATCTCCATCCCCCATCCTTCGACTACGAGCGGCTGCGCCGCCCTCCGCTCAGGATGCAATTACCCAATTACCCAATTACCCAACACTCCATTATGCCCCCTCCCCCCGACACCCTCAACCAAATCGGCGTGCTCAAACGCCGAGAAATCGAAGCCCGTATCCTGGCGCCGTTCGTCGAGGCCCTCAGCCGGGAATTCGACCGCCAGCGCGTCATCGAAATCCTGCGCGATACCATCATCCGCGTCGCCCGTGAGCAGGGCGCGGCCCTGGCCCGCCAGATGGGCGACGACGGGCTGCACAGCTTCGCCAAAAAGCTGGCCTTGTGGAGCAAAGACGACGCTCTACAAATCGAGATGTTGGAACAGACAGATGAACGTCTGGCCTTCAACGTTACCCGCTGCCGCTACGCGGAAATGTACCGCGCCCTCGGCATCCCGGAACTGGGCGCAGTGCTCTCCTGCAACCGGGACTTCTCCCTGATCGAGGGCTTCAACCCGCGCGTGAAACTCACCCGAACCCAAACCATCATGGAAGGCGCGGCGTGTTGCGACTTCCGGTATGAACTCTCGGAAAACAGGCGAACCTAATGAGGATGCCGGCATTCAGATAAGGAGGAAAAAATAGATAGACCGGGATCAGTAACATCCCAACCCGCCAGGCACACAGGATTCCGCCGCCTCGCTGCCGCCCTGGGTTGGAACCGCTCCAGCTATTTTTTGATGAGCGTATTTTTCCTCACGCTCTTGCTGCTAGGTTATTTCTGGTGGCCGCTGGTTGAGGAATACTTGTCTTACATCGACTGGGAAGGAGAATGGTGGCGTTACATCGACTGGCTGCTGATTAGCATCTTTCTCTTCATGTCTCTCGCCATCATGGCACACGCCAACCTACGGCAGGATGCCAAAATCGTGCTGGTGGGCATCATCGGCGGGCTGGTGATCGAAAGCTGGGGGACACAAACCGAAATCTGGGTCTACTACACCAACGAACGCCCGCCGCTGTGGATCATCCCTGCCTGGCCGATAGCCAGCCTGACCATTGATCGCATGGTGCGTGGATTGAAATGGCTGAGCGGGAAACACCTACCCGATAGCAGAGCGCATTGGTTACCCCGTTCCACCTTCCGCCTCCTCTACTGGGTCATCTTTCCCGCCTACTACCTGATCATGTTAGCCTACGTCGCCCCCACCTTCGACAAATCCTTCACCCTGATCGCGGTCACCCTCGTTACATTGCTGATCCTGACCCCCACCAACCACCGTATCGCCGTGCTGACGTTCATTGCGGGCAGCGCGTTGGGCTACTATCTGGAGCTTTGGGGCACCACCCGCGAGGCCTGGACGTACTACACGCTCGAAAAACCCCCGCTGTTTGCAGTGCTTTCGCACGGGCTGGCCGCGGTGGCCTTCTGGCGCGCAGTACTGCTTCTGGAGAAGGTTAGCCGTTTCCCGACCACTGACCCCTGAATACTAATCACTGATCACTGACCACTGACCACTGAATCACGGCTCCCTCACCACCAAATTATCGAACAACACATCCGTGCCCGGCTCGTCGAAGGTGCCCGCGATCAGGCCGATGTCCCCGGCCGCGTGCGCGCCGTCCTGCACATCGGCCACCAGCTGATCGTTGACGAATAAGCGCAGCGTATCGCCCTGACACACCGCACGGATACGGTTGGTGGCCGCGCCCTGGTTGACTGCATCGGTAGGGCGGTAATCATTCATGCCGATAAAATCGCTCTCGTTATCCACGTAGCGGAAGATGGCATAGAAACCGTCGCTGGTGATCACAAAGTAGTAGAAATTATCTTCGTCCACGTAACGACAAATCACCCCGAACTCGTTCACCTCCGGCCCGCCGATCCGAGTGGCCTCCACCTCCACACTCACATCCGAAAACGTCAGCCCGGCGGTAGCCCAAAACAGCCAGTTCGTTTTGTCCACCCGAATACGGTAGCCGCCCTGATCGTAGTCAACGATGCCATCCTCATCACGGCTGCTGGGCCAGCCTGCATCCCGTGTGGAAAAATCATCCTCGAACAGCACCCCAACAGACTGCGCCGGGGGCAAGGTAGGCGGCGCGGGAGAGACAAACCCGCTCTGGGGCAGGGTAGCAATGGGGGTTTCCACAGCCGGCGCGGGGGTCGCATTTGCTGATCCGCTGGCCAGCAGAACAATTGCGCCGCCCGCACAGACCAGGGCAACCACCCCCAGCAGGATGAGACCGGCCACCCCCAACCCCAACCCCGCCAGGAACCCGCCTCCC
>JALUWE010000271.1 GCA_027019845.1 Anaerolineales bacterium
AAGATCAGCGCGGCGCCGGTGGCGTTGATGCTGCCCCTGGCCGTGGCCGTCTACCTGTGGCGTTTGCCGGAGAAGGAGCGTAACGCGGCGGCGGTGCCGGTTTTGCTGCTCATGGGCCTGGCGGGGCTGCTCAGTTTTGTGACCTTTCGTTTTTTCCAGCCGTACGCGTTCGAGGGCCCCGGCTTTTTCGACATCGGCCTGAACGAGCAGTGGGTGGACAACCTGCGCTCTCTGAGCGGGCAGGTGCAGCCCGACTCCGGCTTTCCGCCCTCGGTGCAGTGGTTCAACCGCCTGCCGGTGGTCTTCGCCGGGTGGAATCTGACCGTGTGGGGCCTGGGATTGCCGCTGGGGGTGCTGGCCTGGGCCGGGTTCCTGTGGGTGGGCTGGCGCATCTGGGCCAAAAAAGAATGGCAGCACCTTCTGCTGTGGGGGTGGACAGCGGTCTACTTCCTGTGGCAGTCCTCCGTGCCCAACCCCACCATGCGCTACCAATTGCCCGTCTACCCCGGCATGGCGCTGTTCGCGGCCTGGGCAGTGGTGCGGTTGTGGGAGGCGGGGAGATCGAGAGTCGAGAATCGAGAGTCGAGAGCCGCGAGTCGAGACACTTCCCACGCCCCACGCACTACTCCCTATGCACCCCTCCCTCGCGCCCTGGCTGTCATCCTCGGTGGCCTGGTCCTGCTCGCCACCCTGCTGTATGCCTTTGCCTTCAGCTGGATTTACAGGCAGCCGGTCACCCGCATTGCGGCCTCGCGCTGGATGTACCGGAACATCCCCGGCCCGATCAACCTGCGCCTCCAGACCGCGGAGGGCGACTTCCAGCAGCCGATCCCCTTCCCGGACGGCGCGGCCATCCGGCCCGGCGCGCCCTTCGAGACCTCCTTCACCGCCCGCGCAACCGGCACACTCTCCGGCGTCTTTTTGAACAAGATCGTGCCCCAAACCCCTGTACAGGAGATTTCCTTGCGCCTGTCGGTTTTGGACTCGCCCTCCAGCCAAACGCCGTTAGCCACCGCGCTGCTCAGCAGCGGCCTCTCCCCTAACGCGCCCGCGCCGGTTTTCGACTTGGACCAGCCGCTGCCGCTTCAGGGGGAATCCGCCTACACCTTGCAGATCGAGTTGCTCGCCGGCGCGGGGGAACTGGACCTGTGCGGCCCGTTGGCTGTGGAACTGCAAACCGCTTCCGGCCCGCTCTCCCTCACCCTGCCGGAACCCGAAGACTGCACCCTGCGGCCAGACGCCCCCCTGCGGGTCGCGTTCGTGTCCCCCGAAGCCGGCGCCCTGAGCGGGGTGGCCCTCACCCGCGCGCGGGCGCGCGGCGACCTGCCCGGGCCGCTCACCTTCCGGCTCGCCCTGGCGGACCAGCCCGATCTGGCCCAGCCGCTCGCCCAGGCCAGCCTCACCTTCGACCCGCAGGCGGACGCAGACGGCTACCCCACATTCACGCTCGACACCCCCCTCCCGCTCCGGGAAGGCGAAACCTACTACCTGCGCCTGTCGCTCGAATCCGGCGGGGCCGCGGTGGCCTTGGGGGGCGCGGCCATCGCGGTCGAGTCCTCCTGGGACGACGCGCTGCCCCTGCGCCTGGACGGCTACGACGGGTACGGCGGCATCTACCAGGGCGGCCTGAACTTCGAGATGTACTGGAACGACGACCAGAACAAGCGCCAGCGCTTCATCGATACGCTCAACCAGGCCGATGTGATCGCCATCAGCTCCAGCCGCCAGTGGGCCAGCCTGACGCGTATGCCCGAAAAGTGGCCGCTGGTCGAGACGTATTACCGCAACCTGCTCGGCTGCCCCCCTGAGCGCACGGTCGAATGGTGTTACAACGTGGCCGAACCCGGCACTTTCACCGGCAGCCTGGGCTTCGATCTGGTGGAAACCTTCCAGTCCGACCCGCAGATTTTCGGGCTGCGCATCAACGACCAATTTGCAGAGGAAGCCTTCACGGTCTACGATCACCCGAAGGTGTTCATCTTCGTCAAGAGCGAAGCGTATGACCCGGCGCGGGTGCGCGCCCTGTTCGAGGCCGCGCCCCTGGCCGGTGAGGAGGCCCAACCCGCGCAACCCCGCCCCGCGGAGCCGTCCAAATCGCTCATGCTGACCCCCGAACAACTGGCCGTGCAGCGCAGCGGCGGCACCTGGTCGGAGTTGTTCGATCCCGAGGCGTTGATCAACCGCTTCCAACCGCTCACGGTGGTGGTCTGGTACCTGGCGCTGGCGGTGGTGGGGCTGGTGAGTTACCCGCTCGTGCGCCTGGCACTGCCCGGGCTGGCCGACCGCGGTTACCCGCTGGCACGCACAGCCGGGCTGCTGCTGCTGTCCTATCTGGTGTGGTTGGGGGGATCGTTTGGCGTGCCGGTGACGCGTTGGATGATCACGGGGGCGTTCTTGCTGCTGGCGGCCGTGGGGGGAGGGCTGGCCTACCTGCAACGCGAGGCCTTGCGCCGCGAGTTGCAGAGCCGGTGGCACTACTTC
>JALUWE010000272.1 GCA_027019845.1 Anaerolineales bacterium
GTTGTCTGAGTTGTCTGACTGGTCTGAGTTGTCTGAGTTGTCTGAATTGTAGCACGAGAGGCGTAGCTTTTGGAGTGGGGAGTAAGGAGTAAGAAGTAGGGAGTAAGGAGTAGGGAGTAGGGAGTAGGGAGTAAGGTGCCAACGCCCTAATGTTCCCACCGGACAACCAACTAACCCAAAAAGGGTCTGGTAAAATGGGGGGAGGGGTTGGTGGGAGTTCGTGGGAACTCGTGGGAACTCGTGGGAACTCGTAGGAACTCGTAGGAGCTTGTGGGGGCTTGTGGGAACTCGTTTGTTCCCGGCCTTCCGTTTTTTGGTCTACAAAAATGACTTCCGGCCGCCACCGACAAATTGCAGCCGCGGTGCAGGGGTTTCTGGAGGCGCTGGCCGATTTCGTGCCCGGGGCCGAGGCTGCCTCGCTCGCGGTGCAGGCTGTGGAGTACCTGCGCCAGCGAAGGGAAGCGCGTGATCACCTGGAGCACGCTTTACAGGCCGCGGAGCGCGAGTTCGTCCGGCAGGCGCGGGAGGACCCCGAGTTACGCCCCCTGGCCGAAGCCGTGCTCCAGTTGCCGCAGCAAGACCTGCCCGCGTTCCGCGCCGGGCTGGACGCGCTGCTGCACCACTGGGACGAGGCCAACCTGCAGGCCGCGCTGGAAGGCGCGCTGCAACGCGACGCGGCCGGGCTGGACACCCCGGCCTACCGCAGGGCGGTGGCCCTGTACCTGCGTGTGCTGCGCAAATACCTGCTGCGCGTGCCGCTCTTCCGCCAGGTGATCGCGGACCTGGCCCTGCTGCGCGTCGAGGCGGACGTGCGGCGGGCGAACAGCCTGCTGGAGCGGCTGCTGGACCAGGATCGGTTGCAGGCCCTGAGCGTACCGGTCTGGCCGGTGCAGCCGCCGCCGGAGGGCCAGGGACTGCGGCCATTCTTGCTGCGCTCCGAATACCGGCTGGCCCCCTACGTGCCGCTGCGCGACCCGCAGCAGGACTTTGACCCCCTGGCAGAGCTGCTGGACTGGGCGCGGCGGCTGGCGAACAGCCCGCGCGCGGGCGTGCGGCTGTACACCGGCCCGGGCGGCGCGGGCAAGACCCGCCTGCTGATCGAGGCCGGGCAGGCCCTGCTCGCCGAGGGCTGGCAGGTGGGCTTTCTGCCGGAGCGCACAATCACCCCCCGGAACGCGGACCACCTGGTGGATTGCGAGACGCCCACGCTGTGGATCATGGACTACGTGGCCGCCCGCGAGCAGGAGGCTCTCGCGCTGCTGAAAGCCGCGGCCCGCCGCGGGCCGGACAGGACGGCCGCGCTGGCCGTGGTGCTGCTGGAGCGCAACACCCCGCCCTGGTGGGAGCCCGGCATGCGCGACCCCACCGACCCCGGGCTGGTGGGCTGGCCGCAGTTCGGCGCACTGGAGAGCGTGGAACTGGACCCGCGCCGCCTGCCCCCTCTGGACGAAGACGCGGCCCGCGCGCTGTACCATGCCGGGCTGGAAAGGCTGCGGCCCCTGGCCGGGAACGGGAATGCGCTGGCCCGGCCTGTACATCTGCCCGACAGGCCGCTGTTCGTGATGCTCCTCGCCCTGCTGGCCCTGACAGGCGAGCTGCCCCCCGACACCCGGGACGAAGAGGCTATCCTGGACTACGTGCGCCGCCGCGAGCGCAGGCACCTGGCGCGCAGCCTGCCGCCGCGCGGGCTTTCCAAGGCCTTCCAGCAGGCCAGCGCGCTGGAAAAGGTGCTGAACGCGGCCGAGGACGCGCAGGTGGCTGCCGCGCTGGGGTACCCCTTCCGGACGGCGGAAGATGTGGCCGCGTTTCTGGCCCGCAGCCGGCTGCCGCGCAGCGACACCGGCCAGCGGCTGGACCCGGTGTGGCTGGCCCGGGCCCTGGCCGGGATTTTCGCGGTTCAGGGGAAGGGGCTGGTGCCCCCGCCCGCGCCGGACCCGCTGGCCGACCACCTGCTGGCCCGCCGGCTGCTGCGCGAAGACCCGGACCTGATGCCGCGCATTCTGCCGGACGCGGCGGCCATCGAAAGCGACCCAAAAGCGGCCGCGGCGCGCTTCCACGCCAGCCTGGAACCGCTGGGCCGCGGCTGGGGCCAGGAACGCCACACGGAGGCCAGCCAGATGCTGGAGCAGGCCGCGGCCTGCCTGGCGCGCGCCTGCCAGGGGGCCGCGGCCGATGCGGCACGCGCCTGCCTGGCGAAGCTGGACGCTTTGCTGCCGGTGCCGGACAGGACCCTGGCCCTGCGCGGGGTGGTGGCCGCGGTGTGCCGCCTGCGGGCGCGGCTGGCAGAGAACGACGAAGCAAAAGCACGCGCCCTCAACAACCTGGGCGTGGCCCTGGGCGCGCTGGGCGAGCGGAAAGCCGCGCTGGCGGCCACGCAGGAAGCGGTGGGGCTGTACCGGGAGCTGGCCGCAGCCAACCCGCAGGCCTTCACCCCCGACCTGGCCATGAGCCTGAACAACCTGGGGAGCGATTTGAG
>JALUWE010000273.1 GCA_027019845.1 Anaerolineales bacterium
GCGAAGATCAGCTTGTTGTGGGGCCCTAGCGGGTCGCAGGTGGGGATGACCTCATCCAGGAGGATGCGGGCCAGCAAACCGCGCCCGCCCAGCCGCTGCCAGCTTTCGGGCACCGGCTCTTGCCGCAGGGTCTGCCGACGAACATTGACGTACCACACAGAGGGTTGTGGCATAAGCTTGCTCCCTTGCGCTGTGCGTGGAGGTTAACCGGAACCTCTGGCCTTCTAGACGCTCCGAAACCGGTATGCGTCCTCGATGATCCGCTCGATCAGCCTCACCAAATCTGGGGGTGGATCGGGGCAGGCCCGTAGATATTCGTTCAGGTAGTGGTCCAATGGGAACTGCCCCGCCCTGGGTAAGCGAGGAAAGCGCTGGTGCAGGAGCTGCAGGACGTACTTGCCTGATACGTGCTGCTGCCAGGTGGCCAGATCTCCAGCCTGTAGGTCACGCAGGGTCTGCTCGAACATCGTTCCTAGGTCTTCAGCAGCCCCCAATTGATTCCCCCAGGCGCGTAGCTTGTCGGCAGGGTCAATGTTGGCGAGGGCATTGGGATGCTCTCGATAAGTGCGGTCGGTTTCCGGCGTCTGGATGGCACGGTCTCCGTAGTGCTCGTTGCCAAACTGGATCACCCGATTGTGGGCTGTTAGAACCAGGCAGTCGCGGTATGCCCGTTCAATGTGGTGCTGGACCCGGGCGGGATCATCCCAACCGTCCGGTGCGCTTCCCTGACGGCGGAAGATGAAGGCGAAGACGTTGGCCCAGCACTCAGGGTCCAGCAAGTAGTTCTCCAGGGTATATCGGGGTGTACGCACGATCCCAAGAGCAGCGAAGTCTGCGTCCAAGGTTTCATCATCGGCGAAATCTCGGTCAATGATGCCGTAGATAGGGATGCCTGGACAGCGGCGGCGCAACTCTGCTACAGCGGCCTTGACACGGGGCCAGCCGTCTTGAGGAAAGAAAGTGACCTGGTGAGCACGATCGTTGAACCATTGACCGTAAAACCAGGGATCGTCTTCGTAGCTCTCTCCTTCGACAATGATGGCGATGCCCTGGCCGGCCCGGACCTCTAGTTCCAACTCATCAATGGGGGGATAAGAGGTCATGCGCTTGAACCAGAAGCCGATGGGATCGTCATACCCTCTGTGAGATGGTCGAGGATGATCCGTTCTGAAGCGTGCACGGCTCGCAGAACCTCGAGAGAATGGGTGGCGAGGATGATTTGGCCGTCCCACTCCCGGGCAAACCGGCGAAGCTGATGGACGACCCGACGTTGGAGGGTTGGATGGAGACTGCTCTCCGGTTCGTCAATGGCGATGATCACCCCCTTGCGCCGACGGCGGGCCAGTTCCCCGAAGAGGAGCAAGCATTGTTGTTCGCCAGAAGGGAGCTGATCCAGCCGGACTTTTGTTGTTGCATTGCCGTCTCCACCCCAGGGGGCCGGAACCAGGGCTCGTCCTTGTTGGATGACGATGGGGCGCTCCTTGCCAAGGATGTCTTCCACTGTGACGACGAAAGGCTTCAGATGGCTTCGTTCCCGAGTACCCTGCTCCAGGTCCAGGTAGTTCTGCCACACCCAGAGTTGTTCCAGACTGCCTTGCCATCGGTCGCTGCTGGAGAATCGGAAGAGCCACTGGCGTGCTTCCGGTGGTGGCTCTATAGGGCCTCCTCGGGTCACACCAAGCCGACGGTCGTGGGGGAAGTAGAGCAGCCCGCCTCGGAGGTCGTCAAGGCCTCGCTGCATTCGGGAGACTGCCTTGCGCAAAGTCGTGGCCAGCGGCGCTTTACGGATGAATGGACGTCCACCCCGACCCCGCTGGACAAGCCGGCAGAAGAGGTTGGGCCATTCTTTCTGAGGGTGCGGAGGGGCCAAGTCCCGTTGACCTACAGCGATGTGCAGGACCTGGGAGGGGGCATTTGTGCTCTGCTCGGGGGGCTGGAGCAAATCCGACGGGGTAAGCTCCAGGGCCAGGCAGATGAAACCTGTTTCCCAGGCTTCAACGACCAAGTCCCTAGGGTTGTCCGGATCCAGGACGAAGGCCAGGAGTGCCTCAATGGTGTCCAGCAGGGTGGTCTTACCCGAGCCGTTGGTGCCGGCGACGACCGTCATCGGCCTGACAGCGTTGGTCAGGGGGTCTACAAAAGAGATCCGTCGTTGCCCTCGGAAGGAACGAAAGTCGTGGAAGAGAATCTCACGGATGCGCATACCGCCCTCCCTTCTCCCTGCCTGGGGTAAGTTTAGCAGAGAAGGAACCGGAGGTCAAGGATTCGCCGGTTGCTTTTGTTCAGAGGGCGTCCTCGTCGTATCCAAATCGCCAGGGCCGGCCCTCCATCGGCAGGTCGGCGAGACGGGCTTGGCGCAGCGCTTGGAAGCGGGGTGCCATCTCCTCCAGGCTGTCCCCGCCCAGCTTCTCCAGCAGCGCGTCCGCCAGGACGAAGGCGACCATCGCTTCGCCGACGACGACGGCCCGG
>JALUWE010000274.1 GCA_027019845.1 Anaerolineales bacterium
TGGCATTATGGTTGGTGGCCCTTTTGCAATGGCAGTCACTCCCGAATTAGTGTCTCCACGCTCATTTTACCAAACCTTGCAGGCAATTACACCGGACTATTTTGTGCTCCCAAACTATGATGCACGGCATCCCGATCCGCTGGGAGACTATGCGAGCAAGTTGCTGTACGGTTTTGACATCCGGCAGCAATTATGTTCTCATGTCATGCGACAATATGATTGGGACTTGCTGATGGTTGTGTTTATGGCCATAGATGAGGCCCAACACGCCTATTGGCATTATATGGAGGCAACGCCAACACATTTGACCTCACCCTATCGAAATGTCATTCGCGACATGTATCGCCGGGCAGATGAGGCGATTGGCGCATTGATTGCGGAAACAACCAACAAACGACACGGGCGCGACACTAATATCATGATACTCTCCGACCATGGTGCTGGGCCATTACACGCAATCATCAATCTAAATCGCTGGCTGGCAGATACGGGTTTTCTTAAATTCCTTTCCTCTCAAAAAAACGTACAAGCAAGAATGATGAGGCGGCTAGCCGAAACCTATCGGCAATTTCTGCCCCCTCAAATGCGCACAATGTTGCGCAAGTTTCTTCGCCCCAGCGGGTTCGACCGGGTTAAAGGCACGGTTGAGACCGTACTGCTTGCCTCTACAATTGACTGGCAACAAACGAAAGTATATGCACTGGGTGCTGGTGGAAATTTGTTCGTCAATCTTCAGGGGCGCGAGCCGATGGGCATTGTGAAACCCGGTGCAGAGTACGAAGAAGTGCGTAACGCCGCAATCGACGCACTGATGCACTTGCAGGACCCCCATACCGGCAAAAAATTAGTACGATGTGTTCATAAACGCGAAGCCCTCTATCACGGACAATATCTGGACCAAGCACCTGACTTGATCATCGAGTGGGTGGATTATGGATATTGGGGACGCGGGCGCTATGACAGCGATGCGCCCCTGTTCAAAACTTCGAATACCATGGAATTTACAACTCTGCCGTTGTCGGGCGCTCATCGTCCAGAAGGAATACTCATCATGTACGGCCCTAACATCCAACCAGGGCCTATTCATGGAGCCAGGTTGCTCGACATTGCCCCAACAATACTCGAACTTCTGGGATTGCCCAGCCCTCCTTATATGGACGGCATCTCTCTGACAACCTGTATTCATCCTAAGCTGGTGGAACGCTCAGGACAACTTTCGGACACCATAGATACTGAAACTAAGGAATTCGAATATTTGGACAAGGATGCCGAGACGATAGCAAAACGGCTACGTTCGTTAGGATACTTATGAAAGCTGGTAAAGGTCACCTAAAGCCACGCACACGCGCCCACCGTTATCTCCCAGAATGGATAAAACGACGTATCGAGGTGAATGTTTACAAACTATATGATTTTATGGGGAAAATGGGTGCAGCCACTCCTCCAGAAGCGCTTGTATTAGACGCCGGCGCTGGTGAAGGAAGATTCAAACCAGAATTCGAACATACCCGCTATATTGGCGTAGATTTAGCCATTGGAGATGTTAACTGGAATTACACCAATCTGGATAGCATTTGTGACCTGAAAGCCCTTCCTTTCCCTAACGACACATTTGATGTAACATTATGCACACAGACACTGGAACACGTCAACGAACCGGCATTGGTCCTAAACGAAATCGCACGCGTGCTCAAGCCTGGTGGAAAACTTTATCTATCTGTTCCCCAAAGTTGGCACCAACATCAAAAACCCTATGACTTCTACCGTTACACATCTTTTGGTCTGCGTTATTTGTTCACAAAAGTTGGCCTCAATGTGATCCACATAGAACCGATGGGAGGATATTTTTGGTCCCTTTCGTTTTTACTGCAACAGATGAACTACTGGTTGTTTCCACGGGGTATGAAACTGCGTCAATTAACATGGCCGCTCCGTGCTTTCAATGGATTTGTATTCGAATTACTCCTACCGCTTATTTTGTTCTATCTCGATCCGTTGGACCGTATCAAAGATGAAACCTTCGGATATATTTGCATCGCCCAGAAACCGGTAAACGCGCTCGATAGCACAACAAAGGAGCAACAATGGCAAGAAAACACCGCGTTTTGATCATCGGGTTGGACGGTGCTACGCTCGATCTGATCACCCCCTGGGCACAAGAGGGGCTATTACCCAATCTGGCTCGTCTCATGCAAACAGGCCGCGCCGGACAATTGCGTTCGGTTCAACCGGTCGTATCGGCTGGTGCATGGTCCACCTTCATGACCGGCGTCAACCCTGGTAAACATGGTGTATACGACTTTGTATACCGGGAAAGCGGTGGCTACCGTTTACGCCCTACCACCATGCGCGATATCTCCTACCCAACCATGTGGAAATTACTAAGCGAGCAAGGATATCGCGTAGGTGTGATCAATGTCCCCATGACCTATCCGCCAGAGCCTGTCAACGGCTTCCTAGTTAGCGGTTTAGGTACTCCCAACTATAAGAATTTCAGTTATCCATCCGAATTAAGCGACATTATGCTGCGGCGGGGTTATCGTGTTAATCGCAAGATGTACTACCCCGAAAACGACCCAGGCGGCTTCCTGGAAGATACCTTCGATCTAATCGCCGGTCTTCAAGCCAACGCATTATGGTTGATGAAAAACAACGAATGGGACCTTTTCGTTGTCGTATTTCGTGATACGGATGACGTGGCCCATGGATTCTGGCACTACATGGATGAGAGCCACCCGCAATACATTCCTAATTCACCCTACCGAGACGCAATTTTGCGGTTATATCAACAATTGGATCAATATGTAGGCCAGCTTGTCCAAGCCGCTGGCAAAAACACCACAGTTTTCGTGCTCTCCGATCATGGTTTCGGCCCTCTATACAAAGACGTGTTTCTCAATGAATGGCTGCGCCAACAGGGCTATCTGATCCCTGCGCACATTCCCACTGAACACAACATCCTCAACCGCTTAGGGCTAACTCGCAGCAATATCTCTCGAACACTTCGCCGTTTGCATCTGACAAAGCTGGAATTTTGGATTAAAGATTTGCTTGGTGACAAAATTGATGTTCTACCTCGGGTAGAATGGCCTGATTTCCATACAGGAATCGATTGGCATCGTACTCGTGCTTATAGCTATGGGTATCAAGGGCAAATTTTCATCAATCTCGAGGGGCGCGAGCCAAATGGTATTGTCCAGCCGGGAAAAGAATACGAAACCCTTCTCGAAGAACTAACCCAAAAATTAAAGGCCATGCGTGACCCTGAAGACGGACGCCCCGTAGTAGATACCATCTACTACGGGCGCCAACTATACCACGGCCCTGCACAACAATTTGCTCCAGACCTTGTGCTTGTTATGCGCAATCTGGCATATATCACGCGCTTAGGGTTCGAACTCGGAAATCAGCCCGGTGAGATATTTGCGCCATCCCGAGTTGGCGAAACAGGCGGTCACCGTATAAACGGTGTGCTCATCGCAGCAGGGCCAGGAATTAACGCAAAAGCACAGCAAACACAACCGTCCCCCTGGCTGGGAGACATTACCCCCACTATCCTCCACTTACTCGATGCCTCCATTCCTACCTGGATAGACGGGCGCGTACTCACAGACTGGCTCGCGCCCGAAATTGCTGCTCGCCCAATTAAGTACCAAGCGGAAGACCACCCGCATATCGTCCCCCAGGAGGCCCAAATGTCCTCCCAGGAAGAACAGGAGCTTTTAGAAAGGCTGAGCAATCTAGGGTATTTATGACCTCACGTAGAGACAACAACCAGAACCGAAAAATCTCTCGCGCTTTGCAACGCACGCTATTCCTTTTCGATAACCAACGCTGTATCGTAAAAAAAGCCGACCAGGGGAACAGAACGTGCCTCATCACCATAAAAAGCACTATTCTGGAAATACTCTGGTGTCCATTGCGTGCCATCCAAAATGCCTAACACAATCCCAATACGATGCCCCGCTTCCAGGGGTTCGACAGTAAAAGCAAAAGTGCCATCTTCACCGATGGTAGTTTGCCCCAGCATGGTGCCCATAAAGGTAATATTGAGCAACCCAATCGGCACCCCTGCCGGCCCCCTGCCTGTCACCAGCGTAGTTCCCGCATAAACCGGTTTGTCAATCTGAAAAGGCCGGGCTTCAGATGGCGAATTTTGGGGCGAGGATGGTTCTAATGGCGAACTGTTGTTGGGTGCTGGGTAAGACTGGGGCAATTCGGTAGCGGAAACGCTCTCGGTAGGTGCATCCGGTGGAGGGTACGATACCGTACCGGGAGAATTGCCAACAGGAGGTGGATAAGCCGGAGTAAGAACATCATCCTCCACATCAGAAGTCGATACCGGCTCCGGTGCTGGTGATGCACAGGCAGCCAAAAACAAAAGGCCAATAAGCAAGAAAACAAACCAGAACTTAGATAGTAATTTCATAATCCACACATCAATTGATCGCCGGACAAAGTCAAGGAGACCATTCTCAGTAACCTGAGATGGTCTCCTTACTTTAGCGACTATTATGATACGTTGCACTACGGAGTCAAATTGAACCCTTCGTAGTTGTTATTATCCTGCTCAAGCGTTGCTCCAGGAGTCACGGACTCGTTTGCAATGGCAACAATGGGCTGATCGGCTGTAATCGTGACAGAGCAGTTTACATTCGCCGAAGAGAACGGATTAGCGGCCTCGAACATGCTACCCTGCTGACTTGGATTATAGAACAAGACCGCCCCACCAGCACTAACCGTCTGCGGCTTTGAAACAGCAGTGAAAGTTGCACCTCCCGTGCAGGCAAAGGTAGCGACCACATTGGTGGCCTGAGCGGCACCAACGTTCTGGATTTGCAAACCGGTGCGCTTATCAAAACGATCGTCCTTGAACAGCGGCACGCTGACTTTGGTCGTTGCAGAGTTAGCAGGAATGGCCGACGAAGTCACTGCCCGTTGATCATTGCCCGCGCTCACATAGCTGCTTACATACGACTCGTTGACAATAGCCACGATGTTGCCCGTACCCTCGATTGTAGCGGAAGCGGTGCAGTTATCCGGCAAGTTAGTTTGACCCGTCAATTGCACAAATGTAGCAGATTCGCCAGAGCCTACGTTGCTAGCGGTATCAGTATAGGTGTTCCCTGCACAACTGCCCGCGGACCCTACATAAGTAACCGTAATGGTGATGGGGTTAGCGCTCACATTTTGCACCTGGATACCGGTAAATCGATTGAATCGATTGTTTTTGATAACCGGAGCATATGCTTTGGTGTCAAAATCTGCCGCCACAAAAGCACGTGTTGCCTGCGCTACAGTTGCAGGGTTTTCGGTCGTGAAGTGTTCGATTACCGTACCGGCCAATGGCTCTGTTGCTGTCACAGTCAAACTGCCCACCCTACCGTCATTCGTAGTGGGGTTATAACTGGCAACATCCAAAAGACTGAAGGACACCATTTCGTTGGGGGCAATAGATGGCGTAGTATACATATAGGTGTCGCCATTGCGCATGATAAAGTTCGCCGTAGCAGTCACAGCACTCGAACCAGTATTCTGGATGAAGAAAGTCGTGGTTTTATTGAAGTGATCTCCCTTCGCCAGGGGGAAATAGAGCGTAGTATCTACCATCGAACCATCGACACCCTGATACTGCGCGGCAGCTTTACCACCTGCGATGCCCAAGCTTCCACTTTCACGGTTAGTAACATTCACAATTGCCTTGATGGGTTGATCGGACGTCACCACCGCAGCACCCGAAAAACCAGCGGGCATACCGGAAAAATCACTAGGAATAAAGGTAAACGCGCTTCCCGGCGCCAACGCCTGCGTACTGGTAGAATAGTTGCCGCTACTGTCGTAAGCTGTAATGCTAACGCTCGCTGTCGATGAGCCGACATTTTGTACCTGCTCACCAGACCACCATCCCGATCCAGGAAGTGTGGACTGGGCTAGCGCAGCGGTTGCTACCAATAACGCCAGCACAAACACAACAAAGACTACAAACTTTTTCGCTTTCACTTTACAACCTCCATAAAAAATTTTGAGAGAAAAGACAGAGTTGGAAATATACTATATGAAAAACCATTGGCGTGCAATACTTCTTAAGAATTATTTGCTCTAATCCCGTGAGCTTGTGGGTAAACAGATAGAAAATCAATACACATAAGCCAAATCCTACTTCCCTTTGTCCTCCTCCAACTCCATGCGGCGCAGGCGGTAGATGATCTCTTCCATCATCCGGCGGTTAAAGCCGATCAAGTCGGCCACCAGGCCGATCAGCAGCACTTGAAAGCCGGAGATGATCAGGATAGCGCCAAGCAGGAGCGATTGCAAACGCCCACCGCCCGGTTCGCCGATGTACAGAAAGTAGAGGTAGCGCACGCCCAGGCCAACACCGCCCATCAGCATCAGCAGGCCGATGGTGGTGAAGACGCGCAAGGGACGGTACATGGTGTAGATGCGCAGAATGGTCTCCGCGGAGTTGATCAGGTAGTCCGGGATGCTGCGCATCAGGCGGGAGGGCCGGGTGGGGGGGTTGGTGCGGATGGGGACGTGTTCGACGGCCATGCGCCGCGCGCCAGCCTGGATCAGGGTTTCGAGGGTATAGGAGTACTCGCTCATCACCAGGGTGCGCAGCGCGGCCTCGCGGGAAAGGGCGCGAAACCCGCTGGTGGCGTCGGGGATGACGGCCCCCGAGGCGCGGCCCACCACCCAACTGCCCAGGCGTTGCAGCAGCCGTTTGAGCGGGGAAAAGGCCTCCACCTGCGCCACCCCCCGGTCGCCGACCACCAGATCGGCGCGGCCGGCCAGGATTGGCTCGATCAGTTTCTCGATGTCTCCGGCGTGGTACTGGTTGTCCGCGTCGGTGTTGACGATGATGTCTGCGCCCTGCTTGAGACAGGCTTCCAGCCCGGCGCGGAACGCGGCGGCCAGCCCTTTGGCGGGAAGGTGCAGGGTGTGATGCACCCCCGCTTCCCGCGCCACCCGCAGGGTATCATCTGTGCTGCCGTTGTCGATCACCAGGATTTCGATACGCTCCACACCCGGCAACTGCCGCGGCAGCGCGGCCAGCGTATCGGGCAGGGTTTCGGCTTCGTTATGGCAGGGGATTTGGATGAGGAGTTTCAAGTTTAAGTTGGGAGCTTGAGTTGGGGATTAGGGAATGGGAGTAGCGGCGAATTCGTCAAAGCGTAACAAACTTTCTGCAAACCAATCGTAGTCCACTTTTTCCGGCGCGGCGCTGGCAACTTTGAGCAATTCTCCCATAAAGTGAAGGAACAATTGATTGCTGCCCCCGTTAGCCCGTGCAGGGGGCAATTCACCGGCCACACGTTTCAACAATTCGACTGGGGTCAAGCTCTCATTTTGCTCCGTGCCTGCTTTCTTCTGGCAAACCAAAACGAGATCCATGTCCAAAGATTGTTTGTTACGGATGTGGGGATTGACTTTGTATTCGCTCATCACCGGAAACGAAGCAGCTACGCGAAAACCGCTCTCAACAAGCGCCATGAGCACCGTCCACCAGGCGCGCCATTTGGTATGATGGAAAGTGAAGATCAGCTTGCCATCGTCTTTCAACACCCGGGCACACTCTTTGAACACACCTGCGAGCAATGCCTGGTATTCTTCCTCACCTTTTTCCATACCTGTGTTGACGATAGCTTCAGCTTCCGTGGGCACGTGCAGGCCTTTGAAGCAGGGATGTTTAACGAGGGAGCGCAGCCAGACGTAAAAGAAATTGGATAACTCCGAATAGTGGATGCTATCGAAATAAGGGGGATCGGTAATGACGAAATCAACCGATTTATCCGGGATGGCAGGCAAATGGGATGAATCGCCACAGTGCAGCCACGCGCTTTTTGGGGTTTGCAGCAACTCTTCCATCGAAGAGACAAAGCGGGCGCCAATCCGTTCCTTCTCGGCGATCACAGTTTGCACTTTGCCAGAGGCATTTTTGAACTTATCAAACGGCTGCTGGCAGTATTGTTTGGCACGCACATAGCGGCGATAGCAGTTGGTAAATGTGCCCGCACCCTCTTTGCCCACGCCCCAGACCGCGTTTTCCACCGGTGTAGTAGTCAAAGGCATAGCGTGATAGTTGAACAAATGGTGCAATTTGCGGTGAGGGTAATTGTATGGCGTCATCATGTTGTTGTATTCCAACGAATTGGAAAACGCGGTGATGAACGCGGCGCGGTACTCTTCTTCGGGAATCTGTTGAATAGCCTGAAACAGGTAGTTGAAAGCCAGCAATTGGCGGGCGTTGAAAACTTCGTGGTAGTAGCGGTAGTTATGCTTGCGCCAGCGATGGGAGGAAGCACCCGGCGGTATTTCCTGTTTGGGAAAAATCAGTGTCGTGCTATCCCTGGCAACAATCTCTTCGATAGATTTGAGATTCGCCAGATCGTCTGCATCCGGCGATTTATAGTACCGTGCTTGATGCGCGTAACACCAATATTCAATGGCAACCAGACGCTCCTGCATCTTCTGTCCCGAGTGCAAGGTTTGAATGAGCGAAATTTTCTGCTGGCCGCAATGAGCGCAGGCGTAAACCCCCTGATTGTAGGTTCCTATCTGAGGGTCGAACGCGCAACCACATACGCGGCAGGTAGTTTTCCCACTTCCATACCATTCGTTCAACGCAAAACAGCGGGGGCAAAAGGCAGTGGCGGGGTTGGCGGGCGAGGCTGGTTTATTACGACTCAAGCCTTTGTTCAACAAGGTGCGCTTGAACAAAGGCGCATCCTCTCCACAATGCGGGCAGGGAACATATCGCACCCAAAAAGCATACAACGTGTCGGTTTTCTCTCCACATTCCAAACAAGCAGTGCGGTAAAGAGATTTGATCTTCTCACCCGCCTGACGGGCTAATTGTTGAAAATACCCCTCCAATTTTTTCAGATCAATGGGTTTGAGCGTCTCGCGAACAATCCAATATGAAACCGGATTGAGATCGCAGCCGATCACTTTCGCGCCCATACGGTTGGCTTCTGCCAACGTGGTTCCGCCACCTATGAAGGGATCAAGAATGATCACATCCTCAAAGTTGTGATCGTTGAAATATTCACTACTACGGGAGAGCGATCCATCGTAATTGATGGTAAACAACGACTTATCCGGCTCATTGGCGCGCAAAATGATGGCACGGAACAGCGCGCCAGGCCGCCGCGCCCACCATTTGTGCAGGGAGTACACCGGGCGGTAATATTGGCGTTTACCGGTCTCATCCTGGGCTAGCTTGCTTACCCAATTTTCTGTCAAAGGATCAATGAACAGTTGTATTTGCATTTTCAATTATCGAACCAAAACGGAGAATCGGGTTGGTAAATTTGATCATACCCCCGCTGTCGAAAGAACGGCTCGAACGTGGTGCTAAACGGGAACTCGTTACGAAACTCTTGCCGTAGGTTAACCCAAATGTCAACCCCTCGATCCGCGGCGTTCGTTGCGCCAGCGCGATACAACTGTGCCGGAAGCGCGACAGTTGGGTTTTGACTGTCTACCCCCAACAACAAGCGTGCAAAATCACGGATTTCAAAGCTCAACATTTTCCATACCTCACGATGAGAGCGCTGGATGACGCGGCGCACACTTTCTGATAAAACCATCCATGCAGCAACCTCATCGCCTGTTTCGCCTATATTGTACCTGCTCTCCCATCTTTCCTCAAAGCACCCCCCACCACCGGCAAACAGGGGAGGGTTCAGAAACCGCGTTAACAGGCTGCCCCGCCCAACGCGCGCTCGCAACGATCCTCCTCACAAGGGGTTTTGCTTTGCAGAACGTGCCATGAACAGCCTGCGAATCGATTCCGACCGCTTCCAACACGATTTCGAAGCCCTGGCGCGCATCGGCAGCACCGCACAAGGTGGCGTACACCGCCCGGCCCTCAGCGAGAACCATCTGGCCGCGCGGCGCTGGTTTCGCGAACGCATCGCCGCGGATGGCCTCGAATTCCGGCAAGACCCGGCAGGAAACCACAGCGCAGTGCTGCCCTGCCCGCACGCCCAGGCCCCCACCCTGCTGCTCGGTTCCCACCTGGATTCCGTCCCGAACGGGGGACGCTTCGACGGCGCGTTGGGCGTGCTCGCCGCCTACGAGGTACTGCGGACCATTCGGGATGCAGGCATCCGTCTGCCGTTTCACCTGGAGGCCATCGACTTCACCGACGAAGAGGGCACGCTGGTCGGGCTACTCGGCAGCCGCGCCCTGGCCGGGAACCTGCCCCCCAGCGAACTCGCCCACCCGCGCGGGGGGCGCGCTGCCCTGCTGGAAGGCCTGCACCGCGCGGGGTTGCAAGAAAGTGAAATTCCCCGCGCCGCCCGTCCCCCGGACAGTCTGGCCGGTTTTCTCGAACTGCACATCGAGCAGGGCCCACGCCTTTTGGAAGCCGGAGCAGACATCGGCATCGTGACCGGTATGGTGGGCATCGGCTCCTTTCTGTTGACTTTCACGGGCCGCGCGGACCACGCGGGCACCACACCCATGCACGCGCGGCGGGACGCAGGCCTGGGCGCGGCGGAGATGATCGTACAATCCAGCCTGGCTATGCGCAGCTTTTCAGACGAAGTGATCAACTTCGGGCATATCCACTTCAGCCCCGGCGCGTTCAACATCGTCCCCCACCGCGCCCAACTGACCCTGGAATACCGCTCCCCCACCCAGGCGGGGATGGATGCCCTGAAATCCACCCTCACGGAGTTGGCGCACGCCAGCGCACGCAAACACAAACTGGAACTGGAAATCGATGAACAGGGCTGTGTCCAGCCTACCCGCTGCTCGCCTGGGATACAGCAGGCTTTCAGGCAGGCCTGCAAGCGGCTGGGCCTAAAAGCCGTTCCGCTGCCGTCCGGCGCAGGCCACGACACGCAGGCGTTGGCGCAAGTCTGCCCCGCGGGGATGATCTTCATCCCCTCCACAGGGGGCAGCCACAACCCGGAAGAATTTGCCGCCTGGCCCGCCTGTGTCAACGGCGCGAACGTACTGCTACACGCGGTGCTGGAATTTGCGAACGACTTTGCAGGAGGATAGGATTTTTGGCCTGCGGCGGCTCGACGCCGCTTTTCAAAAGCACTGCCCAGGCAGCCGCAATCCAAGCCCTGGCCTGCGGCGGCTCGACGCCGCCTTTCA
>JALUWE010000275.1 GCA_027019845.1 Anaerolineales bacterium
TAAAAATGCTTCCGGAAAAACCAGAACCAATTTTATTGGAGCAGATTTTCAACCAGATCGCCACTTTGGGCTGTATTCATGCTGTTAATGTACACCCTTCACCGCCTTGATTGGCGAAGGTATTGACAAAGAGAAAAGACAAAAAAACTCCGACGCCACCCCCCTCTGGGAAACTTCCGAACTCTTGATCTGTTCAGGATTTCGAACGGAAGCTTGAAAACTTGTAGGAGCGCCTGGGGAGCATCGAAAATCACTACGGAGACATTATGCGTGCAGTAGACATCATCATCAAAAAAAGAGACAAACAGGAACTCACCAAAGCTGAGATCGAGTTCTTCATCCAGGGGTTTACTCGCGGGGAAATTCCCGATTATCAGGCTGCGGCCTGGGCCATGGCGGTGATGCTCAATGGGATGACCGCAGAAGAAACCACCAACCTGACGCTGGCAATGGCTGCCTCCGGCGAAACGCTCGACCTCTCCAAAATCGTCAAGATCGCAGTGGACAAACACTCCACCGGCGGGGTCGGGGACAAGACCTCGTTGGTGGTCGCGCCGGTTGTATCTGCCTGCGGGCTGCCGGTCGGGAAAATGTCGGGCCGCGGCCTGGGTTTCAGCGGCGGCACGCTGGACAAACTCGAATCCATTCCCGGTTACCGCTGCGATCTGAGCACAGAAGAATTCATCCGGCAATTGCGGGAGGTGGGCATTGTGTTGACCGGCCAAAGCGCGGACCTGGCCCCGGCGGACGGCAAGCTCTACGCGCTACGCGACGTGACCGGCACGGTACCCTCCCTCCCGTTGATCGCCTCCTCGATTATGAGCAAGAAGCTCGCGGCCGGCGCGCAGGCCATCGTTCTGGACGTCAAAACCGGGTTGGGAGCCTTTATGCAAACGCTGCCGGAAGCCCAAACGCTCGCCCGCTTGATGGTAGACATCGCCCATCTCGCCGGGCGCCGGGCTGTGGCCCTCCTCTCTGACATGAACCAGCCCCTCGGCCATGCCGTGGGCAACGCGTTGGAACTGCGCGAAGCCATCGACACCCTGCACGGTGGTGGCCCCAAAGATTTTCGGGAGCACTGCTTAGAAATCGCCACGCACATGCTGGTGTTAGGAGAGATCGCGGCGGAGGAAAATACCGCCCGTCAGATGGCCTCCCAGGCGATGACCGATGGGAGCGGGTGGGCGCGTTTTCGGGACCTGGTGGCCGCTCAGGGGGGCGATCTGACCTACATCGACACCCCCGACAAACTGCCCCGCGCCCCCATCGTGGAAACCGTCCCCGCCCCGCGCAGCGGCTACCTGTCGGGCATTCACGCCCGCATCGTGGGAGAGACTGCGGTGCTGCTCGGCGCGGGGCGCGCCAAAAAGGGGGAAGCCATCGATCATGCTGTGGGTATCATCGTTCACCACAAGGTCGGCGATTACGTGGAACAGGGCCAGCCCCTGTTCACCATCCACGCCAATTCCCCCCAACACAAGGAAACAGCGCGCGCCCATTTGCTGGCAGCCCACACCTGGAGCGAAACCCCGGTTGAGCCTTTGCCCCTGTTTTACGGGATCGTGCGCTGAAAGGGCCGCGTGACCCCGTCTACATGCCCGCCAGGAAAGCCAACCCTACCGTGCCTGGGCCGGCATGGCAGCCAACCACCGGGCTGACCTCCGTGAACAGCTCCTCGCTCGTCTCAATCTGGCGGGTTGCCATCTCCAGCAGATGGCGGGCTTCGTCGGGCGCGTTGGCGTGCAATACGGCCAGGTGAACCGGCTGGCGTCCGGCAATCAGCTCCTCTACCCGGTCGATAATGCGTTTTAGGGCTTTTTTCCGCGTGCGGACGCGTTCCACCGCTTCGATGCGCCCATCGCGCAGCTCCAGAATGGGTTTGATATTCAGCGCGGTTCCCAAGAAGCGCGCGCCGCCCCCGATTCGTCCGCCGCGGTGCAAGAACTCGAGGGTCGCGGGGGTCAGCACCAAGCCTGTTCGCTCACGGGCCTGCTCGGCCGCGGCCTTGCATTCCGCCAGGGATTTCCCGGCAGCCGCGGCCTTGGCCGCCTCGATGACCTGAAAACCCAACCCCATTGAAGTAGACAAAGAATCCACCAGCTCGATGCGCGCCTCCGGCAGCATCTCTTTGGCCTGATGGTACGAGCCTATCGTTCCCGAGAGTTTGCTCGAAATCAAAACACACAAAATCTCGTGCCCCTCCTCATGCAGACGCGTGAACACCTGTTGGAAGTCGCTGATTTTCGCTTGAGAAGTGGTGGGCATGATATTGGCTTTTGCCAGGCGGGTATAAAATTCCTCCGCGTTGATGTCGATGCCGTCTTGATACGTCTGATCGCCCCAAATCAATACCTGGGGAATAACCGTGATTGGATATTTGTCGATGATTTCCTGCGGCATGGACGAAGTGCTGTCCGTAACAATGGCAACTCTGGACATAAATCCTCCGTGAAGAATAGGGAGTGAAATAAAAGCGTAAACCGGCACTCAGGCTTCTAAACTCTTAAAACCCGCCATAGGGGGACAAGTTACGAACAGAAGCTCAACATCTGTGAAATATAGGACTTACGCACTGGAAAAGTCGCACCCAGACCTCACAGGTCTCAAAGCGCATGGAGACGCCCGGATGCAATCCATTTTGTGTAAAATCTTCCTGCATCGTGTGGTAGTAGACCTGTGAGGTCTCAACTGCGTAAGTACTGTGAAATATCACACTTTTTCGATGTCCCTTGACCATTCCCCCCATACACGCTAAAATCCAGAGTTGCCTGGCGAAACCCTGCCCTGAAAACGCTATGTTCGAAACATTGACCAACCGCCTGAACGAGGTGTTCAAAGAATTGCGCCGCCGCGGCAAACTGCGCGAGAGCGATGTGGACGCGGCCATGCGCGAGGTGCGCCGCGCGCTGTTGGAGGCAGACGTTCACTACAGCGTGGTCAAAGATTTCGTGGGGCGTGTTCGCGAACGCGCGGTAGGCCACGAGGTCTCTCGTGCGCTGAACCCGGGTCAACAGGTCATTAAAATCGTTCACGAAGAACTGATTGCCACCCTGGGCGAGCCGGAAAAGCTGAACCTGACCGGGCCAAAGCCGCGCGTCATCGCGCTGGTGGGGCTGCAAGGATCAGGTAAAACCACCACCGCGGCCAAGATCGCCCGTTTGCTGCGCTCCCGCGGGGAGCGCGTCATGCTGGTGGCGGCGGACCCCTACCGGCCAGCCGCGGTGCAGCAATTGCAGACGCTCGGCCAACAACTGGACGTACCCGTTCACGCCCGGGAGGGCGTTGCCCCGCCAAAACTGGCCGCCGAAGCAGTCGAACAGGCCAAAAAAGGCGGGCACAGCGTCGTCATCATCGACACCGCCGGGCGCTCCCAACTGGATGAGACCCTGATGCAAGAAGTCAGCGCCATCCATGAGCAGGTTCACCCGAACGAGGTGCTGTTGGTGGTGGACGCCATGATCGGCCAGGAAGCGATCAACATTGCCAAAGGGTTTCGCGAAGCCCTGCCGCTGACCGGCCTGGTGCTCACCAAGATGGACGGTGACGCCCGCGGCGGCGCGGCCATCTCGATCCGGGCGGTGTCCGGCGTGCCGATCAAATTCCTGGGCACCAGCGAAAAGCTGGACGGCATCGAGACCTTCGATCCCGGACGTCTGTCCTCCCGCATTTTGGGGATGGGCGATGTGATCGGCCTGATCGAGCGGGCAGAAGCCGCACTGGACCAACAGGAGGCCGAGGAGCAGGCCGGCAAATTGCTCTCCGGCGAGTTCACGTTGGAAGATTTTGCCAAACAGTTGCGCATGATTCGCAGCCTGGGCCCGATCGGCCAACTCCTGGACATGATGCCCGGCCAACTCGGGCAGGTCGCCCGGCAGGTCAATCCGCAGGACGCAGAGCGGCAACTCAAAATGACCGAGGCGATCATCAATTCGATGACCCCTGAAGAACGCCGCCGCCCAAAAATCCTGAACGCCAGCCGCCGCCGCCGCATTGCCCGCGGCTCCGGCACACAGGTACAAGATGTCAACCGCTTAATGAAGCAATACCGGCAAATGAACAGTATGTTGAAGCGCATGAAAAAAACAGGCTTCAAGGGATTGCCGGGAATTTTCAGATGATTTAGAAGGAGAAATTTAGGCATGGTTCGTATTCGTCTCAGACGCGTTGGCAAAAAAGGCCAACCCAGCTACCGCATCGTAGCCGCAGACAAGGAAAGCCCCCGCGATGGCCGCTTTCTGGAAATCCTCGGGCACTACAACCCGCGCACAGAACCGGCAACCATCGTGGTGAAGGAAGACCGCGTCTACCATTGGATCAGCAAAGGCGCGCAGCCCAGCGATTCCGTCAAACAGCTTTTCCGTACCATCGGCGCGCTGGAACGCATCGAGCGTTTCAAAAAAGGCGAGGATGTGCAAACGCTGCTCAAAGAAGCGGAAGAAGCCGCGGCCGCGCGTGTCGTCAACCCCAAGACTCGCAGAGATTAGCCGGCAAGGTAAATCAGGACCCATCGTGAAAGATTTGATCGAATTCATCGCCCGCTCGCTGGTGGATGACCCCACCCAGGTCAGCGTCACTCAGGTAAAGGGTGGCTCCAGTGTGCATCTCGAATTGCAAGTCGCCAAAGAGGACATGGGACGGGTGATCGGAAAGCGTGGGCGGGTGGCAAACGCCATGCGCATGTTGCTGCGGGTAGCAGCCGTCCGCCAGGGAAAGCGGGCCAATCTGGATGTAGTGGACCCCCGGTGACCCCTCCTGCTTCCCGTTCCCAGCAAAAAGATACAGCAGGCTCGCCCATGGGTGAGCCTCTCTTTTTGGCTGTCGGGCGTTTGGGACGCCCCCACGGGGTGCGTGGTGACATCGTGATGAACGTGCTCACCGACTTCCCCGAACGCCTGAAACCGGGGGTGCAGGTCTACGTTGGGCCGGACCGCCAGCTTTTACGCATCGTCCGGGTGCGGCCCCACGGCGAGAAATTGCTGGTTGCGTTCGAAGGTGTCGCACAGCGGGAGGCCGCCGGAATGCTGCGCAACCAGTTGGTGCTGGTGCGCGCCGCGGACGTGCCGCCGCTGCCCGAGGGCGAGTATTACCACCACCAATTGATCGGCCTGCAGGTGGTGACAGACCAGGGGCAGACCCTCGGACAAGTGGTCGAAATCCTGGAAACCGGCGCCAATGATGTGTACGTGGTGCGGCAGGAGACGGGTAAGGATTTGCTCTTGCCCGCCATCGAAGAAGTCGTTCTCGAGATAGACTTGAACGCTCGCAGAATGGAAGTGCATTTGTTGCCGGGATTAACCACTGAACACTGAACACTCCCCATGCCCTCCCTCACCCCCCGCCTGGCCGAACTGATCGCCTCCGACAACGCCATCCTGTTCGTCGGCGCAGGGCTGCGCGACGACCCGAACCACCTCCCCACAGTCCGCCAAATCGCCGACTCCCTGGCCGAACGCATCGATTACCGCCGCGCAGACCGCAGCCTGTCCGCAGTGGCTCGCGACTTCGAAGTGCTCAAAGGCCGCAACGCGTTGATCGCCGCGCTGCGCGAAGAACTGCGCAAACACCACGCCCAACCCGGCCCCCTCCACCAACTGATCGCCGACGCGGTCCTCCCCCACTCCAAAATCCTCACCACCCGCTTCGACCAGGTGCTCGAACGCGCCTTCGACCAGTTCCGCAAACCCTACGTCCTGATCGTGCGCGACGCAGACGTGCCCTTCTTCGACGAATCCAAAATCGCCCTCATCAAAATGCAGGGCGACATCGACCAGCCCGACAGCCTGATCATCACCGAAGACGACCTGGACGCCTTCATCAGCCGCCTGCCCACCGTCAGCGACGTGGTGCGCGCCTTCTTCGCCACCAAAACCCTCATCTTCCTCGGCTACGACCTGGCCGACCCGCAATTCAAACGCTTCTTCCGGCAAGTCACCCGCAACCTAAGCGCGTTCCGGCGCAAAGCCTACGCGGTCATCCCCGCCGCGCTCGACCCGGTCGAAGAGCGCTACTGGGAATCCCAGAACGTGGAAACCATCGTCCAACCCGCCCTGACCTTCCTCGAATCCCTGGCCGCGGAAGTCAGAGCACAGGTCGCCATCGACCGCGACCCCGAACCCACCGACCGGCTGCTGGCGCGCAGCAAAGAAACCCTCCCCGAACGCCCCTACAAAGCCCTGCAAAGCTACACCCTGGAGGACGCCGCCATCTTCACCGGGCGCGGGGAAGAAAGCCACCGCCTCGCCAACCGCGTCCTCGGCCACCGCCTCACCCTGCTCTACGGCGAATCCGGCAGCGGCAAAACCAGCCTGATGCGCGCCGGAGTCACCCCCTTACTGCTCAAACAGCGCGCCCTGGTCGCCACCTGCACCCCCGACCCCGGCCAGCCTCTCACCGAACTCCTGCGCCAAACTTTGCTCCAAACCGGCGGGCAAGCCGGTCTCAGCGCGGAAAGCGAAAGCCTGCTCGTCACCCTGCGCGATTGGCAGGCCAGACTCAGCGGCCCCATCGTCCTGGTCATCGACCAGTTCGAGCAATTCTTCCTGGTCTACGGCCCCCAGGAACGCCAGAGCGCGGCCCGCCTGTTCCACGAACTGCACGCCGACCGCAGCCTCAACATCCGCCTGGTCCTCATCCTGCGCGAAGATTTCCTCGGCCGTCTCCAAACCCTCGAACAGCACGTCCCCGGCCTGATGAACGTGCGCTTCCGCCTCGAAAAACTGGGACGCGAAAACGCCCGCGCCGCCATCGAAGAACCCGCCCGCCTGTTCGACCTGACCTGGGAACCCGCCCTCGTCCAAACCCTGCTCGACGACCTCTACGACCCCGAAACCGGCATCTCCCCGCCCCAACTGCAAATCGTCTGCGACAGGCTGTACACCGACGCCCTCGAAAACGGAAACCGGCCCGACCGCGCCCCTGCCCTGACCCTCGAACGCTTCCGCCAGCTTGGCGGCACCGCCACCATCCTGGGCGACTACCTCGACCAGAGCGTGGCCGCCCTCCCCGAACGCGACCGCGCCCCCGCCCGCCGCCTGCTCGCCGCCCTGGTCAGCAGCGCGGGCGTCAAACAACGCCTTCCCCTCCCCGAACTGGCCCGCGCCGCGGACCTCGACCCCGGCGAGGCCGCGCCCCTCCTCGACCACCTCACCCGTCTGCGCCTCCTCCAACGCTACGAAACCGTCCCGCCAGACAACCAATCACCAATTACCAATCACCAATTACCGATTTCCTACGAACTCACCCACGACTACCTCGTCCCCCGCATCATCCGCTGGCTCGATCAGGATTTCTGGGACGCGCAAAAAGCCCGCGAAATCCTGCGCCAGGACCTGCCCGCCTGGGAAACCCGCCAGCGACTGCTCGCCCGCGACGACCTCGACCTGCTGCACAGACAGCGCGACCGTCTGCGGCCCACCACCGCGCAGCTCGCAATGATCTTCGCCGCGGCGGTCTTCCACAACGCCCATCCCGAACGCTGGGGCGAGGGCCTGCCGCCCGCCGAACGGCTGCGCGTCCTCGTCCAGTTGCTCAAACACCCGCTGCCGCAGGCGCGGGCGAATGCCGCGCTGGCACTGGGCGCGTACCCCGAAGCCCCGGTCGCGATGGCGCTGGCCCGCGCCGCGGTCGAAGACCCGCACCCGGAGGTGCAGCAAGCGGCCGCGGCGGGCATCGGCGCGCTGATCGAGAACGCGCCCCGGCCCGTGGCTCGGTCCGCGGTGGATGCGCTGCTCCAGGCCGCGGGGTCGCCCGAAACGCAGGCGGCCGCGCGCCGCGCGTTGGCTGCCGTCCGCGAGGCGCACCCCGAACTCGATCCCTATCTGCCTCCGGACATGCGCCGCAAACTGTTGCGCCGGGTGCGCGGTTCGCGCTGGCAGCGCAACCGTCACCGCATCCTGGCGCGCACCTTTCAGGGCGTGCAAGGCGGCTTTTGGGGGTTGGGGCTGGGCATGGGGTTGTTTCTGGGCGCGGCCAGCAGCTTGCGGCCAACCGGTTCGCTGGACATCCGCGTGCTGCTGGTGCTGCTGTTCGCCGGTGTCTCGCTGGCGGGTGTGATCGGCGCGTTCAGCGTGGGCAGCGCAGCGTTCGTGGATGCCCTGCAACAGTTTCTCGGAGACGGGCAAAAGCCGCTGCAACGCTGGGCACTCACATCCCTGACCGCCGCGCTCGCGCTGGGGCTGGGGTTTTCCCTGCTGGCCGCGGGCGCAGCCGGTAACACGCAGCCGGCCGCGCGGGTGATGACCGGCGGGGTGCTGATCGGGTTGGGGCTGGCCGCGCCCGCCACCGCGCCCTGGCGCGCGGCCCGCGCCCTCCGCCTGGGGGCCGGCGCGCTGATCGGGGCCGCGGTCTTCCTGCTGGCCGGCGCGCTCGGCTTCTTCGTGATCGACAGCCCCGTCTGGCTGCTGCTGATGGGCGCGGCCAGCGGAATTGGGTTCTTTATGGCTTTGAGCCAAAAGCAATAAGCCATCCCTCCCCATCCTTCGACTACGAGTGAACGGGGTTCATCCGAACCCTGTCCACCCTCCGCTCAGGATGTAATACCCAATTACCCAATTACCCAATTACCCATGTCCCCTAAAACCTCCCTCCCCCTCCTCCTCATCTTGTTCTCCGTGCTGGCCTGCGGACGCGGCCCTCAGGCCCGGCAAAACCAGGTCTTCGCCCAGGCCGACCGGGACGCGGTCTTCACAGTGGCGGCGAACGGCACGCGCACGCTCCTGCCCGCGCCGGATTCCGTCTTCCTCGACATCGGGCAGGGGGTGGACGTGGACTCAAACGGCCGCGCCATCCTTCAGTTCGCCGACCTGTTCACGGTGGAGGTGCTGCGCGACGGGGAGCTGACCATCCAGCAGTTGGAGGTGAGCGATCAGGCCGTGCTGGTTACGGTGGTGCAAAACGGCGGGGTGCTGCTCAACGAGTTCGACCCCGAAGCCGAGATTGATAAACGCTTCACCGTGCAGACCGCGTTCGCCACCGTAACCGCGGTGGGCACGCGCTTTCTGATCGTCAAAGAGGAGGGCAGCCCGCTGGAGTGGGTGATCGCGCTGGACGCCGGGCCGGACGACCTGGAGGTGACCGCGGACGGGGTCACCAAACCGGTCGAGAGCGGGGTGGCGCGCTGGGTGGCGCCCGTTGGCGAACCCAGTCCCGGCATTCAGGCCGATATGGACAACGTGATGGGGTGGCTCTCCGCGATGCAATCCAGCGGCACGGACGAGAATGTCGGGGATGTGCTCTGGCCCCCCGCGGACGTGCTGGCGACCACCCAGGCTGTGGCCGCGCTGCCGGGGGCCGGCGGCACGTTCGAGATCAGCGGCGTGGTGTTCACCCTGGGGGAATCCGGCCAATACTGGCTGGAGGACTGTAATCAGGACGGGGTGCAGGACGTCGCCATGCAGGATGGCACGCTCTCGATGGATTTTCGCGCCGTGGCGCGCGTCAAATCGCTGGACGTGACGGTGCTGAACCGCGCCGGGCCAGACAGCGGCAGCCTCACCGCGCTCGATCCGGCCCGGCAGCCGGTCAGCAGCCAGCTGCTGAGCGCGGGCGAGGGCGAATATCAGGTGCTCAGCCTGCGGGACGAGGTGCCCTACCATTACGCGGAACTGATGCTCGAGGCGGGCTGCTTCCTGGGGTTCAGCCTGACCCCGCCAGGCCCGGACGGGGAACCCCAGCCCCCGCGCCCCGCGGTGGAGACCGCGCCCCCGCCCGGGGCCGCGGATTTCGTCCGCATCGATTCCCCCGCGGACGGGGCCGCGGACGTGACCAATCCGTTCACCGTGTCCGGCGCGGCCAGCGTCCCCTTCGAGCGCACGCTGGTGCTGCGCGTGGAAACGTTGGATGGCGCGGTGCTCCAGGAGCAGCCGGTGTTCGTGGAGGGGGGCGAGCTGGGCGGCGAACCGGGCACGTTTTCCGCCGAGGTGCTGGTGGATTTCAGCCTGCCGCTGGAGGTGGTGGTGCGGGTGATGCACATTTCGATGAAAGACGGCTCGGTGGTGGCGGAGGACAGTGTGCGCCTGGCGCCGCTCAACCCCGGTGAGGGGGGCGAAGTTCGCCGTCCCCCGGAAAACGGCCAGTTCTTCGCCGTGCCGGTGGCGGCGTATCTGGTGGGGTTCGAGATCGACGGCGACCCGGAAGAATGGTTTGCGCTGGCCGAGGCTTCCGGGGTGAATTTCGTTGGGGTGGACACGATTGTGTACGACGAGGCCTGCCTGTACGACGAGCCGGGTTTTTTGAGCGACGACCTTTCCGCGCTGGTGAGTTTTTCGTATGACGAGACGTTTTTGTACGGCGTGTTCATCGTGCGGGACGACCGGTACAGCCTGTATTCCGGGGATGAGTTTTTCGTTTTTTTGGGGGATGCACCACAAATCATCCTGGACCTCGATCTGGCGGGCGATTTCGCGGACCGCGGCCCGAGCCGGGATGACATCGAGGTGGATTTCCACCCCGGATTTCTGGACGGGGACACGCTGTTCTCGCCTTATGCCGCGCTCTGGCGGCTGGACACGCTGGAGGCGGCCGCGTTCGACGAGGTGCTCATCGGCAGCCGCTATATGGACGGCGAGGGGTATGTGGTGGAGTTCGCCATCCCGTGGAAGTCGCTGGGGGTGGCGCCCGAGGCGGGCAGCGCGTTCGGCCTGGCAGCCAGCGTGAGCGACAACGACGCGTTCGACTTTGAGGCGCAGCAGTGCATGGTCTCCAGCGCGGCGGCCCGCGATTTCCGCGACCCGACCACGTGGGGGACGTTGTTTTTGGTGGGGGAGTAGGGAGGGGGAATTGTGAATTGTGAATTGTGAATTGTGAATGGTTAATTGTGAATGGGGTATTGGCTAATTGCATCCTGAGCGGAAAGGGATAGAGAGTGGGGATAGGGAGTGGGGATGGGTATTGGGTATTGCATCCTGAGAGTGCGGTAAAAGTCAAGGGCGAAAAAAAGCCTGAAAGAGCATCTTCAAAAAGCAATACTTACCCGGACCTGCAAACAACGCAGATAAAGCGGCAGGCCAGATAGCAGATATGC
>JALUWE010000276.1 GCA_027019845.1 Anaerolineales bacterium
GACCCAGTCCATTCTGCCCGGCGGGCTGCTGGCCCTGCTGCGCAAATCCTGGCAGGCGCGCTTCCAGGAAGTCGCCCGCCGGCTGGCGCAGGCCGCGGACTTCCGCGGCCGCAGGAGGCTGCTGGCCGCAGCCCGCATCCGCCGCATCTACGCCAACCTGATGGAACTGTGCGAAGACCTCCAGCACCCCCGCGCGGAGGCCCAAACCCCGCTCGAGTTCCTCGCCACGTTGGAGCGACTCTTCCCCTCTGCACAGCGCGAACTGGCCCTGATCACCAACGCCTACCTGCGCATCCGCTACGGCGAATTCCCCGAAAGCCGCCATGAAGTGCAGCAGGTCGAACAGGCCTGGCAATACGTCCGGCAACAGGGCGAACGGGCCAAACAGCGGAAAACCCCCTGAGCTACCCCCGCACCCGCGGCGCGAACCACAACGCCAGCGCAGACACCGCCGCCAGCCCCATCGCCACCCAAAAGGCGGGCGCGTACGCGCCGCGCAGGTCGAAAATCCGACCTGCCAGCCAGGGCATGAAAGCCGCGCCCAACCCAAACGCAGCCCCCACCGCGCCGTTGATCGCGCCCATCGCCTCCCCCGGAAACAGGTCCGCCGCCACCGCGGTGACCAGCGAGGAGCGCGACCCCTCCCCCAACCCCAACAGCAGCACATACACCAGCAGCCAGCCGCGCTGCGGAGACGAAGCCAGCGCTCCCAACACCAGCATGGCGCCCATCAGGCAGGCCGCGCCCAGCGCATACGTCCGCCGCCGCCCGATGCGGTCCGAGAGCAGGCCGGAGAGCACGAACGTAACCGCCGTCACCACGCCGGAGAGGCCCACCACGCCCGCGGCAAACGAGCGCTCGAACCCCGCGTCGGTGATGGCGGCCAACTGGTGAACGGTCAACATGCGCACCGGGCCGATTGCGCCAAACCCGGCCAGGATGAGCAGCCAGAACGCCGGGGTACGCACCGCGGCCCGGAAACGCCACCCGCGCGGCCGGGGCGCACCCCGCGCGCGGGGCAGGCCGCACCCCGCCAGGGTGGCCGTCAAAGGATCGGGGCGCGCCTCCCCGTCGGGGTGCAGTCCTTTCATCTCCGGCGAGAGGCGCAGCAACCCGACCACGAACGGCAGCCCGGCCAGGGCCAGCCCCGCCAGCCCCAGGTATGCCGCCCGCCAGCCGAACCGGGCGATCACCCGTTCCACGCCGGGGGTCAGCACCAGCGTTCCAATGCCCGTGCCCGCGAACGCGATCCCGATGGCGGTGCCGCGCCGCCGCCGGAACCAGCGCGCGATCAGCGAGGCCTGCGGCCCCAACCCCAAAATGGTGATCCCCAGCCCGGCCACCACCCCGTAAGCCAGCACAAGTTGCCAGAACGCGTTGATCCGGCTGCTCAGAAACAGCCCCAGCGCGAGCAGCAGCACACCGGCCCCAAACGTACGCCGCGCGCCGAAACGGTCGAGCGCCATGCCCGCCGGTGTGGAGGCGGCTGCAAAAACCAGCATACTGGCCGAAAAAATGAGCGAGGTATTGGCCCGCGGCCAGCCAAACTCATCCACCAACGCGACGAAAAACACCGCAAACGACAGCCGGATGCCAAACACCACCACCAGCGCGGCGAAACTGACCGCCACAATCACCCAGCCGTAAAAGAAATGCGCGCGCGTTTTTCTGAGAAAGGCCATTTCATAAGAATTCGTGGTACGATTGCGTCAATGAAAGAAAAGAAAGGTTGAAAATGATCGATTCGCAAAACTCACAACGCCCGTCTTTTAGCTGGCCGGCCGCGATTTTCCTGACCGCGGCTTTGTTGCTGCTCACCTGGATCGCCTTCCAGGACATCCAGCAGGCTTTGGCGGCCAACGCCTCCACCCAGGTCGTGGGCATGGTCAATGATCAGGAAATCACTTTGCTGGAATTTCAAAATGAAATGGGATTGCAGGCGGTGCGCAACGTGCTGCGCAATCAAGGGGACGCCGAGATCAATCAGGCCGTGATTTTGAACCGCATGATCGGGGATGCCCTGTTCTTGCAGGCCGCGCAGCAGGCAGGCGTGGGCGTGGAGGATGTCGAAGTGGAAGATGCCATCGACATGCTTTTGGGACGGTATGGCCTTTCCCGGCAGGAGTTCGATGCTCTTCTCCAAGAGCAAAACCTCGATTGGACGGTGTTCAAGACCTCCATTCGCGATTATTTGACCATTTTGCGTTTCGTGGACGAGGTGGTTTTGAAAGACGTAGCCCCAGCGGACCAGCAGATCGCCCTCCAGACCTGGATGGCCGAGCACTTCGAGGCCGCGGAACTCGATTTCGATCAGGATTTCCTGGACAAGGTGAATGGGGGAGGGTAGAGGGCAGGCACATCCTTACAGGCGCCCACAATCACACAAAGCCCGTCCTTGAGTTCACCAGCTGCGCAGCTCCTGATTTTGAGT
>JALUWE010000277.1 GCA_027019845.1 Anaerolineales bacterium
AGACCAACCGGATCGTGTTCGTGGACGAAGACGTGCCCGGTGGAACAACCGCCTATATGATGCAAGAAGTGCTGGAAAAACAAGGGGGCTACTATTGGCTGGATTCAGCCCCACGCACCCTCTCAGCCCAGCCCCACCGGCCGGCGTATGGGTCGGACGGAAACTACTTCTCGAAGCCGAACGTAGAGGATGTGATCGAAGCCGTATACGGAGTGATGCACGAAACCGCACCCTCCAAATTCCCGATCTTCTATTGAACAGCGGAAAACCTTCCCCAGGACAACCCGGCGACCGCGCGCGGTCGCCAACGTACCCCCAAAGACCCTCCCCCGAATTATGGATTGAAATTTCAGAAAGTCGCTCTATAATAGAGTAGATATTTTTCCCGAGAGAGAGCCATCCACGAACTCCTGACGACAACAGAGGAGGCCGGTGTCAGGAGTTCAGATTATTATTGCCCGGTAGACTTTATAAAGTACAATATAGCCAACTGGGCAGGCTAAAAAACCTGTCTCGGACCTCACCGCAACCAACAGTTCACCTCACCACGTCAGGGGATTGCATCTCCCGCGTTGTTACACGCAACGCAGCGATGTGTTTCCTTGTAATGACGGCAACTGTAGTGACCGGTATGAAAAAAAATAATCCGATAACTTTTACACAAACGATGATCCACGATACCCCTGACAGCCTCTCCCCATCAGGCCCTTGGGCACAAGTCGAACTAACTCCCCAAGAGTATGCAGATAAAGTCGCCAAGCTCGAAGCACTTCACAAAATCGGCGTAGCGATCACCTCCACCCTGGAAATCGATGCGCTATTGCAACTGGTCGTCGAACAGGCCGCCCTGCTCTTGAACACAGACAGTTGTTCAATTGCATTGCTGGAGCAGGAAACAGGCGAACTGGTTTTCATGGCCGCGGTAGACGATATCGTCGGGAAACGGATCCCCCCCGGTCAGGGAATCATGTTTCGCTCTCTCCAAGAAGGCAAAGCCCAAATCGTTCCCGATCTGTTGCAAGAATCCCTACACTACGCGAAAATCGGGAAGGAGAGCAAATTAATCGCCCGTTCTCTGCTATCCGTTCCGCTTCAAGTAGGGGATAAACCCCTGGGCGTTTTAGCCGCTGTCAATCGCCAACCTCACTACTTCTCCTTAGAGGATCGCGATTTACTGGTCACTATGGCGGGTTACGTCTCCATCGCCATCGAAAACACACGGTTGTTTAAGCAAGTTCAACACTACAGCCGCGAACTGGAACAAAAAGTCGCCCGCCGCACCGCCAAACTACAGAAATTTTACCAACGCCAGGCAGCCCTGGCAAAAATTGAGCTGGCTATCAACCAGCCACACGAACTGGACAAAGTATTGAAACAGATTTGCGAATCAACCACACGCGAGGTCACCATCAACGGCGAAACGATTATCTTGCTTTGGGATGAACAGACCCAATCCTTCACCGCCAGCGCAACCACATACCAGGAATATTCTCTCGAAAAAATTTCCAATGTCGTCAAAAAGCAGGGGATCAGCCGCTCGGTCGTCGAAACCCGGCGCCCCGTCATCGTGCAAGACCTGAGCCGCACGCCCTTCCCACCTCCCAACCCTTTCCTTATCGAAACGAACATCCAATCCCTGGCAGCTTTTCCATTGCTGGCAGAAGAAGAAGTCCTGGGTGTGATGGTGGTTGTGGACCGCCAACGCCGAGAGTTCCTGGACGAAGACATCGATTTTATGACCACCCTGGCAAACCGGGCTGCCAACTCGATTTGGAAAGTGCGTCTATACGAAGCCGAACGGAAACAACGCGCCAAAGCAGAAGCCCATGCGCAAGAATTACGCAAACGCGAAAGATACCTCGCCATTCTCAACGACATCACGCGCACAGCTATCGAACAACAAGACCTGCACCTGGTATTGGAAACAATAGCCCCTCGCTTGCAGGACCTGTTTCAAGCAAGCGGCTGCTACATCACACTTTGGGACGAAGAGCTGGAAAGGACACTCCCCTCGATAGCCGCCGGAAAGACCCACATCCCTTACCACCAGATCAAAACCCAGCCAGGCGAACACACCATGACGGCCTCCGTCCTCAAAGCCGGGCGGGCACTGCTCGCCAAAGACGTTCGCAACACCCCTTACATTGATCCCGAGATCGCGAAAAACTTCCCCATGCGCTCTCTTTTAGGGCTTCCCTTGATCGCCGATAACCAGAAACTGGGCGCCGTGCTCCTGGCTTACCACCAGCCCCCCGCGTTCTCCGACGAAATGATCATGCTTGGAGAACAGGCCGCCCGCCAGATCGCGCTCGCCATCGCCAAAATCCAGGCCATCGAAACGGCCCAACGCCGCGCCAGGGAAGCCGAGACCCTGCGCCAGGCAGCCGCCGCGGTGAGCGAAACCCTCAACGAACAGGCAGCCATCGAGCGCATCCTGTTACAGATGCAACGCGTAGTACCCTACGACAGCGCTTCCGTACAACTCCTGCGAGAGGGCTATCTGGAAATCGTTGGCGGCAACGGCTGGGACAACGAAGAGGACATCTTAGGCCTGCAATTCCCGGTTCCCGGAGATAACCCCAATTCGATTGTCATTCGAGAACGCCGCCCCTTGATTCTGGAAAACGCACCCGAATCCCATCGCCCATTCCTGGAAGTTCCGCACAGCCACATTCGATCATGGCTGGGAGTGCCGCTCATATTTCACGAAAAAGTCATCGGCATGTTGGCACTGGACAGCAAGCAGCCACACTACTTTACTTCCCGCCATGCCAGCCTGGTCGCTGCCTTTGCCGATCAAGTAGCTATCGCAATCGAAAACGCTCGTCTCTTCGAGACTACCAAAAAAGCCGCACTCGAAGCCCGCATCGCACAAGACATTCTTCACCGCCTGAACGTTGTCCAGGATGTCATCGATGCCTTCCCCTTCGTGACCGAAGGGCTGTTAGAGATGACCGAAGCAGCATACATCAGTCTGGCGATGCTCGATGAGGACCCAGATTGGTTCATCATGATCGCCCTGGACCATCCCCGCCCGGAATTAAGCGAAGGCACCCGGATGCGTGTTTCCCACACATCTGCGGCAGAAGATGTCCTGGCCGGCCGCGTACACCTCACCCCTGATCTCTCCCTGGAATCAACAACGCTTGCCGAACAGATTCTCCTGGAAGCCGGTCACAAATCGCGCATCAACCTGCCCTTGCGCACCCCCTCCGGCGTCATCGGCGCCTTGAACCTGACCTGGAAAGTCAAGCACGGCTTCCAGCTCGATCAAATCCCCATTCTGATGCAAATCTCCGACGCCTTCGCCCTGGCCATCCAAAAACAACGGCTGCTGGAAACCGAACGTGTACGCGTCAAAGAACTGGAAGCCCTCCGGGCCACCATAGCGGACATTTCTGCTGAGCTTGAAATGCCCCGGCTACTCCAAATCATTTTGAAACGAGCGATAGAATTGCTCAACGTGACCGGCGGAGAAGTGGGTCTGGTACAGGAAAACGGCACAGAGATAACCGTGCCCGCCTCTTTTAATACAGGACGAGACGACCCAAACGCCAAAATCTTCGCCGGCGACAGCGTTTTGGAATTCGTGGCCCAAACAGGTGAACCCATACTCATCCCAGACTTCCGAAGATGGGAAAACTGCCCCGCTGAATTTGCACACGGGCCGTGGTACGGCGTGATAGCCACCCCCATCAATATTCGTAATAACCTGTTAGGCGTACTGGCCCTGTGCGATACCCGCCCCGAGAGCACATTCAAAGCCTCGGACCTGGACCTGCTCACCCTGTTTGCCAGCCAGGTCGCCATTGCCATCGATAACGCCAAGCTGTTTGAAGAAGTCCAATTGATGGCTACCACAGATGAACTCACCGGTATAAACAACCGCCGCCAGTTATTCCAGGCAGGCCGCGAAAAATTCGAACACGCCCGCCGCAGCGGTTTACCGTTTTCCGCCATTATGTTCGACATCGATCATTTCAAGAAGATCAACGACAACCTCGGACACGCCACGGGCGACGAAATCTTGCACGCCCTGGCCGAAACCTGCTTCCATGAAATCCGCAAAGCAGACATATTTGGGCGGTATGGCGGCGAAGAGTTCACCATTCTGCTGCCAAATACCACCCTCGAACAGGCCAAAAATCTGGCCGAACGCCTGCGCGCCCGCGTAGAAAACACACCCTTTCGAACAAATCGGGGCGAGATCTCCATCACCATCAGTCTGGGCGTTGCCCAAATTTCGGATGACATACCAGACCTGGCCTCCCTCATCGACCGCGCAGACACCGCCCTGTATGCCGCAAAACAATCCGGCCGTAACCAGGTGGTCGTCTTCGAGACATCCAAAGATCAGTAGATCGCATGACCATCACCATCCGTGCGCTCACTCGATTCGAGGAATTCCTGGAACTTCAACAACTGCACCAAACCATTTGGGGCATCCAGGCCGGGCTCTACCCGCCAATGGTGAACACCGCCTCCCAAAACGGCGGTGTGGTGCTGGGCGCGTTCGACGGAGAACGCATGGTCGGCTTCAGCTTCGCCTTCCTGGGACGCCATCACGACGGCAGCCTCAAGCTGTGCTCCCAAACCACCGGCTTCCTGCCCGAATACCGCGGCCAGGGGCTGGGCACGGCCATCAAGTGGGCGCAATTCGACCGCGCCCGCCAGATGCAAATCCCCCTCATCACCTGGACGTTCGACCCGCTCGAAGCCCCCAACGCCTACCTGAACCTGCACAAACTGGGCGGCACCAGCCACACCTACAAAGTCAATATCTACGGCGAGCACTTCTCCCGCTTTGGTGAAGGGATGCCCAGCGACCGGCTGATCCTCGAGTGGTGGCTGGAAGACGAACGCGTCAACCGGCTTCGGCAGGGAGAGACCCCGCCCGCCGATCCGCCCCCGGCCCCGATCATCAACCCCGCCCGCGGGCCGGGGCTGACCCGTAAAATCTCCCGCCTCGAACTGGAACACGCCGCGGCGGAAGTGCTGCTCGAAATCCCCGCCAACATCCAGGCCATGCGCCAAAGCGACATGTCCCTGGCGCGCGAGTGGCGTTTTGCCACCCGCAAAGCCTTCCAGACTTATTTCCAACGCGGCTACACCGCAGTCGATGTATACAAAAAACGCCTAAATAACGAAATACGGGTATACTACGCCCTCCGAAACACTGGAAGCACTGGGAATACTGAGTCCACTGACCACTGAACACTGAACACTGACCACTGACCACTGACTCCCCCCATGAACAACAAATTCTACATCCCCGAACGCGTCATGGTCGTCATGGCACACCCCGACGACATCGAATTTTCTTGCGCAGGGACGATTGCGCGCTGGACAAAGGCAGGCGCAAAAGCCTGCTACGTACTCTGCACCAGCGGCGACGGCGGCATTGCCGCAGAGGGCATCACCCGCCAACAGGCCGCCAAAATCCGGGAAGCCGAACAACGCCAGGCCGCCAAAATCTGCGGCGTGGACGAGGTCGTTTTTCTACGCGAACCCGACGGGATGCTGCAACCCACCCTGGAACTGCGCAAAAAGATCGTGCGCGAAATCCGCCGTTTCCGCCCCGAGGTGCTCATCTGCGGCGACCCTACGGTGGTATGGGTGGGATCGAATTACATCAACCACCCCGACCACCGCGCCGCGGCCACCGCCGCCATCGAGGCCGTCTTCCCCGCGGCGGGCCAGCCCCACGTGTTCGAAGAACTCGCAAAAGAAGGGCTTCAGGCACACAAAACACGCAAAGTATACGTCAGCGTATGGAGCGACCCTGACGTTTTCGTCAACATCGAAGAGACCATCGACCTGAAGATCGCAGCCTTGCGCGCCCACAAGAGCCAGATGAAAGACTGGGACCCCGAACCGCGTATCAAAGAATGGGCTGCCGAGCGCGGCAAGGGAAAAGAGATGGCCTATGCCGAGGCTTTCCGGGTGGTGACGCTGGAGAGCGACGAGGACTGGGAAAAGTGGAAGGGTCAGGTCGCCGGTCGAGAGCGCGCGCTCCCGCCTGAATGAACGAAAAATTCCCCCTAACGCCCGAGCGCGCGGAAAATGAACCCAAGAAAACTGATCGTTTACGCGGCTGTCAGCCTCGTGCTGGTGGGGGCAATATGGCTGCTCACCCAACGCGGGCAGGGTGAACCCCGCGGCGCGCGCGGCAAATCCCCCGCACAAACCCTGCCCGGCGACCTCACCCCGGAACAGCAACTGGCACAAGACCTGGCCCTCTCCGATCCGCGCGTCCAGACCCTGACCACAGGCCGGCGCTCCGAAGTGATGGGCATCAAACGCGTGGGAATGCACTTCCCAAAAAGCAGCCGGGCGTGCGCGCAGGCCGACTGCCGGCAGGTAGAAATCTACAACTTCGACGAAAACGCCGCGGTGGTCGCCATCGTCAACCTGGACACCCGCCAGGTGCTGGACGTGCTGTACCAGCCCGGGGTCCACCCCGGCATCAACCAACGCCTGGCCGCCCGCGCAGTCGAGATCGTGCGCGCCGCGCCCGAGGTCGCCCAAATTTTGGGAGCCGTGCCCGCCGAAAACGAGATCACCCTGATGGAGGGCGACCTGCCCGGATCATCTTGCGATGGCCGCAACCTGTGCGTAGCCGCCACCTTCATCCTGGGCGACCGCATCCTGTTGGCCTTCGTAGACCTGACCACCGAGACCTTCGCCGGCATCACCTGGTCCCCCATCCCCAAAGAGCGCGGCCGCGCGTTGCCGTTCACATCCGACGGCTGCCCGCAACCCGGCACGGTGAACCGCGACGGCTGGTCACTCAGCTACGAAACCACCGCCTCCGACGGTCTGCGCGTTTTCGACGTGACCTACAACGGCGCAGCCGTGCTGACCAGTGTCAAACTGGTCGAATGGCACGTAGATTACGGCGACTGGGGGTTCCGCGACTCGACCGGCTGCGGAGACGGCGGCGGCGGCTTCCCCATCCCGCCTTATGGCGAAACCCAGGTGCTCGACCTGTTCGAAAACGGCGCCTACGCCGGGTTTGAGGTGGTGCAGGACTTCCGCATGAGCAACTGGGGCGACATCTGCAACTACCGCTACCAGCAGCGCATCCAATTTTTCTCCGATGGCCGCTTCCGCATCGTTGCCGGCGCGTTCGGCAAAGGCTGCGGTACGGTCTCCACCTACCGCCCGGTGGTGCGCATCGACATCGCGGTGGACGGCGACGACAACGACAACTTCTCCTACTGGGACGGGGACCAATGGGTGGCCCTGACCACGGAGGACTACCTCGTCCCCTACGACCAACCCGGACACGGGCCGCACCAACCCTGGGGCGCGTTCCCCTGGCGGCTGGACGACGCCGGCGGCAGCGGCTACTACATCGAGATGGACACCGGCCAGTGGGACGGCGAAAACGGCCGCGGGGACAGCCCCTTTCTATACGCCACCCTGCACAACCCCGCCGAGGGTGACACCGACCTGGGCGTGATCGGCGCCTGCTGCAACGACGATCACCAGCAAGGCCCCGAACAATACATCAACGGCGAATCCATCGCCAACGCCAACCTGGTGCTCTGGTACATCTCCCAAAGCGAAACAGATGCCGTACTGGACGAAACCGGCTATTACTGCTGGACGGTCTCCGACGAACCTCCCCCCCAAACCTACCCCTGTTACACCGGCCCGATGTTCTACCCCCTCAGCCTGCTGCCCACCGGCGCACTCACCGGCACGGTCAGGCTGCAAGGCCGCACCGTGTATAGCGGCACAACCATCCTGGCCGTCTCCAACGGCATCACCTTCACCGATCAAACCAACGCAGATGGCGCGTTCGGCCTGCCGCTGGTGGCCGGCTCCTATTCGCTCGCTATCGAAATGGACGGCTACCTGGACGCCTTCACCACCCTCACCATCACCCAAAACACCACCGCCACCCTCTCTACGGTAACGCTCCTCGCCGGAGACGTGAACGACGACGACGTGATCGACATCCTGGACGCCTCCTTCGTCGCGGCGCGCTTCGGCCTGACCTGCGGCGACCCGGCCTGGGACCCCCGCGCCGACCTGCTGGCGGACTGTGTGATCGACAGCCAGGATTTGAACCTGATCGAGAGCAACTTCCTGCAAACTTCCCCTGTGCCGTGGCCGTAGCCACAGCCTTTCCTTCCTCACATGGCATTCGGGCTTCAACAGCCTCCCACACAACAACAGGAAAGTCAAGCAGCCCAGCCACTGCCGCTTACACCTCCCCACCCCAAGCCATGGTCGGCGGCATCAGGCTGTCCAGGATCACCTGTTTCTCAAAAGCCTTCTCCATCAGCTCCAGCGCGTGGCGTTCGGTCTGCCACATTTCGACCGCGGGATATTCGTCCGCGATCAGCGTCAGGCGCAGGGTATCCTCGTTCCAGGTGATGGTCACGTCGTCCACGGTGGCGGTGCGGCTGCGTTCGAGGTACTCGGCCAGGCGCAGGATGGCGGCCAGGCGGGTGATACGCGCCTTGTCTCCCTCCTTCAGCAGCATTTCGTACCCGCGGGTGCGCGGGGTGCCTTTCCGGTGGTAACGCGTCAACAGTGAGATGATGGCGATCTCCCGCGGGCTGAACCCGGCCAACCCGTTGTGCTCGATCAGGGTTTGGGAATGTTTGTGGTGGCTCTCGTACCCGACCGCCAGCCCCAGATCGTGCAGCAGCGCGGCCGCGTCCAGCCATTCCCGCTCCGCCGGGCCATACCCGTGCAGGGGCGCGAGCTGCTCGAAGATGCGCAAACTCAAAAAGCGTACATGGTTGGCATGGGACTTGTGGTAATTATAAGTGCGCGCCATGTTCAGCACACTGAAACGCCGCACGTCCGGGATGACCGGATAGGGCAGGTGCTGCCAGAATTTCTCCAGGAACACGCCCTCGCGCAGCCCGCTCTCGGAAATCGTGATCGCCTCCACCTCCAGCCGCCGCATGAGGGCCAGCAGCACCATCGCGCCCGGCAGGATGATGTCCCCCCGGTCGCCGTCCAGCCCCGGGATCTTTCTGCGCTCCCGCAGGGGCAGCGAACGGAATTGCGCGATGCTCTCTTCCACCGAAGCCCGCGGCAGGCGGAAGCCGTGCAGGGTGGTGAGAGGGTAGCGCTGCCGTGCGGCCTCGATGCGTGCCAGGTTGCGGATCGTGCCGCCCAACCCGATCAGGGTCGCGTTTTCGCGCGCTTTCAGCCACTCGAACGTGTCCAGTTGGCGTTCGATTTCGGCCTCCACAGCCTGACATTCGGAGGGGGTGGCCGGATCCCGGCGGATGAACCGCTCCGTCAGGGCCAGCGCACCCAACGGCAGCGCGTCCCCCCGCCGGAACTTCCCCTCCCGCACTTCGCTGATCTGCGCGCTGCCGCCACCGATGTCCAGCACATACCCCCGCGCTGTCGGCACCTCGTTGAGCACGCCGATCACCCCGTAAAAGGCCTCTTGCTCGCCGCTCAACACCCGCAGCCGGATACCGATCTCCTCCATCACGCGCGCCACGAACTCCGGCCCGTTGGCCGCGTCGCGCACCGCGCTGGTAGCCACCGGCAGGATCACGTCCACGTCGTTGCTCTCGCAAAAGCGGGTGAACAGGCGCAACGTAGAAAAAGCGCGGCGTTCGGCCTGCTCGCTCAACCCGCGCGCGGTCATACCCTGGCGCAAACGCACCACCTCTCGAATCTGGTCCACCAGCCGGTAGGAGTAGCCCGGAATGGCCTGCATGACCACCAGCCGGGCCGTGTTGGAACCCAGGTCGATCACCGCGATACGTTGGGGAGACAGGTCGCTCATCTTCGCCACTCCAGAAAGGCTTTCAGCACCCCCAGGTTCTCCTCGAAATCGGTGAACTCGTGGGTGTGCAGTTCCAGATCGACCGCGGCAATGCCATTGGCGACCGCGAAGTCGGGCAGCGATCCGGTGAAGAAGCAGCCGGTGTCTACGGGCGGGAACGCGTAGGTGCTGGCCGCGGCCAGGGTCTCGGCCAGGCGAATCGAGTCCGCCTCCCAGGGTTCGCCACCGGGGAAGATGCCCAGGGCCGCGCTGTGGTAGCTGATGATGGCGGTTGGCCGGGTTTGCAGGATGAAATCCATCACCACCTGGGTTTCCTGCTCCGACCCGGGGCCGCTGCCGCCGGTGATCGGCAGGTAGCTCCAACAACCGGCCCGCGGCCAGTCGGCCTGCCAGTTGACCGGAAAATTGCGGTTGAGGTCCACGTTATTGTCGTTGGCGCGGCCGCGCACCCCTCTGGAGCGCGCGTAGCCGTCCGGGTTCATGGCGCGCAGGATGTAGAGCGTGACGGTGTGCGGCACGAAGTCGGGGTTATCTTGCAGGTAGGCGATCAACTCATCGGCCAGCGCGATGGTGTTCCACTCGTAGCCGCCGTGGATACCGGCGATGATCAGGCGTTTGATCGGCCCATTGCCGAAACGGTAGACCTCGATGGGACGCCCCCCGGTCGAGGTGCCGATCACGATCGGGCCGTCCCAGGCCGGGGGCGGGGTGAGGAAAAAGGTCGGGGTGGGCGTGACCGGCACGAGGGGGGTGAAGGTCGGCTCGACGAACACCCCCTGTGCCCCGCCGCCGGTCCCCTGTGCGGGCAGAAAGGGAGTTGCGGGGGGATCGGGCACAGGGCTGTCCGCGGTGGGCTGGTTTTCGGGCTGTTGTACCGCCGCGGCAGTGGGCAAGGCGGGCACCGTGGGCACCTGGGGCACGACATCCGGCGCCAGATTGGGGGGAACAACGAAGCCGGCCAGCCCCGCCACCAGCATCACCCCCGCGATCAGCGCGGCAAACAGCCAGATCAGCAGTACAATCCATGATAAGATATTGCTCTGTTGTTTACCAACCTTTTTCGGCATGTTTACTCCTGCGTGAGGATGCTTTATCTTACTACAAATGCCGGAAGGTGGAGAGTGGAGAGTGGAGAGTGG